>JAXDBV010000234.1:0-9706 GCA_034678415.1 Bacteroidales bacterium | reverse complement strand
CTTGCCCGATGTATAGGTATAGAAGCCGGCCAGGGGTGTCCCCCCGGTATCTGTCACAATTGCTTTTGTGCTGGTTGAACCCACATCAATCCCCAGGTAAACATCCCGGAATGAGACATGATCAGGTGTGCCGTACAGATGCACCTCCACAGGCCTGTCATGCCCGCTCCGGGCAGGAGAATATGTGGAGGTGTTGTTTCTTGCCTCCTCCTGGCCGTGCCATTCAAGCGGAGGATGTACATATACCTTCCTCTCATCCGTCGTGGCAAACAGGCTCTCCAGGGTGGTCACTCCTTGTAGACGGCCACCATGATCATTTCCCTGCAGCTGAAGGGCAGCGCCAATGGCTCCAAACAGGTGGGCATATGGATGAATCACCAGCCCGGTTCCCAGCATCTGTTCAAGGTACAGGGCTACCACACGGTTCAGTGCCACCCCTCCTGTGAAGATGACCGGCGGATGGATTGTCTCGTCGTCATCGAGCGTGTCGGCAATATTTTTTGCCAGCCCCCTGCACAGGCTGTTACAGATGGCCGGTAGGGAGAAGCCCGACTGCTGGGCATGGATAAGATCCGTCTTGGCAAATACGGCACAGCGCGAAGCGATATCGGGGATCTCACCCTTATGCCGCAGGGCCGTACGGCAGAACTCACCCATATCCGTCAGGCCGAGTCGCAGGGCTTGCTGATCAAGGAAACTACCGGTACCGGCGGCACAGGAGGTGTTGGTCGCTGAAAACATGAAATGACCGTCGGCATCGAAACGTATCAGCTGAAATTTTTCAGCTCCCACATGAAGGATCGCCCGCGCTTCAGGGAAAAAATGCTTTGCCGCCACGATTACTGATGTCTGGGCATCGCATGATTCAACCCTGTTGTCAAAGAAACGGCTGCCGCCAATAGCACCTGCCCTGCTAACCCCCGACAGGTCAAAGGATTTTTCCATCTCAATCAAGGCAGGACGGATCTTACCCCAGTGGGGCATGTAAGCATGGCCTGTGACCGTCAGCTTTTCGTCAAGCCCGACCATGGATATGTACATGGATCCGATATCAATCCCGAGGAAACGGGTACAAGTAAATACCGGTTCGGATGACATAATTCACCAGCTTTGAGAAGGGAAAATACGGAATAATTTTTAAAAATGAAAAGCAAGAAAGGTAAGGAGGCGGGTGCGACATGGCTTCTGTGAAGGAGTGCATTTGCCACAGGATCAGAGCCTTATGAATAGCGCACCCCTTCCGACGGTAACGTCAAACCGTCTTTTCCGGCCTTTGGCACCGGATCATTAGCATTTCCTCCCCTCCCCTTCTTCCATATCAAATAATTACTGAATTATCTCAATAATTAATTCCATAGTTAATTACTGAATTAATTCAATAATTAACACGGGTAAGGGGAACAGGTATTTATCAGTTATCCGGGGATTATTCGCTGTTCATGGAGATGAGGAACTCCTCGTTAGACCGCGTTTTGCTCATCCTGTCGCGCATGAATTCCATGGCTTCCACGGGATTCATATCGGCAAGGTAATTACGCAAGATCCATATCTTGTTCATCATTTCGCGGTCGAGCAACAGTTCTTCGCGCCGGGTGCTTGAAGCATTGATATCCACGGCCGGCCATATTCTCTTGTTGGCCAGTTTACGGTCGAGCTGAAGCTCCATATTGCCGGTACCCTTGAATTCCTCGAAGATCACATCGTCCATCTTTGATCCTGTCTCGGTAAGTGCGGTAGCCAGGATGGTGAGGGAGCCGCCATTCTCAATATTTCTAGCCGCTCCGAAGAACCGTTTGGGTTTGTGAAGGGCGTTGGAATCGACGCCACCCGAGAGCACCTTGCCCGAAGCGGGGGCGATGGTGTTATAGGCACGGGCCAGCCTCGTGATGGAATCGAGCAGAATCATCACATCATGACCGCATTCCACCATCCTTTTGGCCTTTTCAAGGACAATATTCGCCACACGCACGTGTTTCTCCGCCGGCTCATCGAAGGTGCTCGATATCACTTCTGCCTTCACATTCCTGGCCATGTCGGTCACTTCCTCGGGTCTTTCATCAACAAGAAGGACGATCAGGTACACCTCGGGATGGTTGTCGGCAACGGCATTGGCGATCTGCTGCAGAAGAACCGTTTTCCCCGTTTTGGGCTGGGCAACGATAAGACCCCTCTGCCCTTTGCCGATGGGTGAGAACATATCCACTACACGGACCGACAGGTTATCATGACCGTTCCCCACAAGGGTGAATTTCTTATCCGGGAACAAGGGGGTAAGGTAATCAAACTGCACACGGTCACGGATAAAATCGGGATCTCTCCCGTTGATCTCCTCCACCTTGATCAGTGGAAAATACTTTTCACCTTCCTTGGGCGGACGGATGGTACCCTTGACGGTATCCCCTGTTTTGAGGCCAAAAAGCTTTATCTGCGATTGCGACACGTATACATCGTCGGGTGAGTTGAGGTAGTTATAGTCGGCTGAACGCAGGAATCCATAACCGTCGGGCATGATCTCAAGCACGCCTGAGGTGCTGATGATACCGTCAAAATCAAAACCGTTGGCTTTCTTTTCCGGTGGACGTTTCTCCTGCTGGTCAGGAACGGTAATTTCCGGCTTCACCACAATCTTCTCTTCCTGTATGGTTTCTTTCTCTTTAATGACGTGATGGATCACCGGTTCCTCTTTTTTCACTGCCGGCGGGGTCTCAACAGCGGGTTCTTCTTTCCGCTGGCTATAATCAACGATCACAGGTACATCATTTTTCGGCTCCTGGAACAGTGGCCTGGGCTGGTACTCCTGGCGCTCCCTGCCTGCGGATGGTTTTCTTCCCCTGCGTACATGGCCCTGCGTGTCCTGCGGTTTCCTTTCCTTCACCAGTTCTGAAGAGGCTATTGCCTGCTGATCGAGGATCCGGTAAATCAGATCCTGCTTTTTCATCGCTTCCACACGTTTAATATTCATCTCTTTTGCTATATCTCTCAGCTCCGAAAGAAGTTTTTTGTTCAGTTCAAGTATATCGTACATAACAGTATAAAATGGTTTATTATTAATAGTTTAATATTATTATCATAGCCATAAAAGGCAGGAAAGGTCTATTTGACAATCGGATTGAAGGATATACTTCGCGAATCTGTGACACGGAATTCCACTGCAAGTATAAATTATTTCATCAGGAAAAGCAAAAAATGTTTATGAAATTTGTATAAATATATCGGGGAAACATTATTTTTATGTGCCTGATGCCGGTTTTTTTAAGGATTTTTCCTGTCTTTCGTAATGACGATGTGGTTTCCTGACGGCATCTGTGAACCATCCGATGGACTGGTTGTAACTTTTGACTGAGTGCGGCGTATAATAACCGTCAATTTTTTTCTCATGCGTCAGCTAAAGATCATCAAGCAAGTCACCAACCGTGACACCCCGTCGCTTGATAAGTACCTGCATGAAATTGGTAAGGTTGATCTGTTATCTGCCGAGGAAGAGGTGGAACTTGCCCGTTCGATCCGGAGGGGAGATATTGACGCGTTGAACAAGCTGATTGCCGCTAACCTGCGGTTCGTGGTATCGGTATCGAAGCAATACCAGAACCAGGGGTTAAGCCTGCCCGATCTCATCAATGAAGGCAACCTCGGGCTTATAAAGGCTGCCCAGCGTTTTGACGAGACACGGGGCTTCAAGTTTATCTCCTATGCGGTTTGGTGGATCCGTCAATCCATCCTGCAGGCGCTGGCCGAGCAGGCAAGGATCGTCCGTCTTCCTCTCAACAAGATAGGCTCGATCAACAAAATCAACCGTGCCTTAGCGGAGCTTGAGCAGCGGTACGAACGTGAGCCAACGGTCATCGAGCTGTCACAGGCCCTGGAGCTGGCGCCCGGAGATGTGAAGGAAGCCATCAAAAGCACCGGCCGTCATATCAGTATGGATGCCCCCCTGAGCCCCGACGAGGAAGGCAATATGTACGATGTCATGCTCAGCAAGGATGCACCCTCTCCCGACCGTGAACTGCTGACAGAATCGTTGCGCCGGGAGATCGAAAGAGCCCTGTCAACCCTCACCTACCGGGAAGCCAACGTGATACGCCTGTACTTCGGCCTGAACGGAAAACATCCCCATACACTGGAAGAGATCGGTGAAGCGTTCAGCCTGACACGCGAACGCGTCAGACAAATCAAGGAGAAAGCGATCAAAAGACTGAAACATACCACACGGAGCAAGATACTGAAGACCTACCTCGGGTAGGTTTCCCTCACCCACCCGCCGGAGAAAATGAACATCATTTTCTCTTTTTTTATTTTTATTGATGAAAAGCGTACATTTACGGCAAATAACACAATATGAAGCATCTCATCGCTCCGTCCATACTCACCGCCGATTTCCTGAACCTGGGAAAAGAGATCGGTAAGGTAAACAACAGCATGGCCGACTGGATTCATCTCGATATCATGGATGGGATGTATGTGCCCAACATCACCATCGGATTTCATATCATCCGCCAGATTAAAAAAGCCTCCCTCAAGCCCCTGGATGTGCACCTGATGATCATGGATCCCGACCGTTACCTGCAGGAATTCAGGGAATCGGGCGCCGATATCCTGACGGTTCACTATGAAGCGTGCCGTCACCTGCACCGTACGTTGCAACAGATCAAATCGCTGGGCATGAAGGCAGGGGTGGCTATCAATCCGCATACTCCTGTCCGGCATCTTGAAACCATCCTGCCCGATGCCGACATGATCCTGAACATGACCGTTAACCCGGGATTCGGCGCACAGTCATTCATCGAGGGAAGCTATAAGAAGATCAGGGATCTGAAACAGCTGATCACCGACACGGGATCAAAAGCCCTGATTGAGATTGACGGAGGGGTGGATCTAAAAAACATACGGCCGCTGATCAACGCAGGCGTGGATGTGTTTGTGGTGGGAAATACCGTGTTTTCGGCTGACGATCCGGTGGAAATGATCAGGAAACTGAAGGAAGCCTGAACCAGCTGGTGGCAGACTAATGGCGGCAGACGGCCTGCAATGCACAGTCTGAAATACCCGATGTTTGCTGATCCGAAGATTAGCATTGCCTGAACGATGAATTTCTGAGAATCATCATTCAGTCAAAAAGCATTCAACCCAGGCATAAAAGTTTACGAGGTTATAAATAACTGCCCATCGGAAGAAAGGTATGCACAGGCTGATTGGTTGCAGCAATCTCCCCTATCTGTTCGAACGGATATTGCAGAAGCATATTGAAATGGCAATTATCCCGGGCATTTTGCCGGTAGTTTAAGAGATGCACATTGAAATCAAAGCCTGATCAGAATCTGCAGTGAGATTTCAATGCATCACCGGGGAGTTATATCATTCGATGGAAAAGAAATACCTTGATACAGTCAGGTTGCTTTCCTTCATGATCAAACATCCCGGAACGTTTTCCTGGAGTCAGTTATCATCAATCCATACTGCTGTCACCTCCATACCAATACCTGCCGGGAGTGCGGACTGGAGACTACTGGCGGGCGATGGCCGGCCACTATTGATCATTCCCCTCCAGGTAATCTCTCAGGTATTCAAAGCGGCTGGTGAGCTGACCGTTCCTTACCATGGTGGCGCGTTCGATGATGCCATCGGTATCCTGTCCGAGGAGGGAAGGCAACACCTTGCGGATAAGGTTCTCACCGAAGTCGGCGGAGGCATCACGTGGCAGGTTGGCCGGCAGGTTATCCACGGCCATCACGGTCACCACTCCTTCGTTGAAGGGCAGGTCTTCCTTGCCTGTCAGGGGATGATATCCATAGTAGGGATCGGCACCGGTGGAGGGGCGCAAGGTTGAGGCGATAGGCCCGCCGATGTCGCAGCTGATATCGGCAATGACCCTGATCCTGAAGGAGGGATCACGGTAGTCGTCGGCCGTCAGCATGAGGGGAGCCCGGGGGTCCCAGTAATGACAAGGCATGAACACGTCAGTGCAGGAGGTAAACCGCTGAAAGGTCGACGTATACTGTTCGGGATGGGAAAAAAAATGATCCAGCGCGAAGGGCTCGCGGTCCATTCTCCTTACATAGTCGGAGGGGTTGAGCTGACAGTACACCGGATAGCTATAGTCCCTGTGCAGGTAATCATTGGTGTTAACACGGGTGACATTGAGTGCCGCAAGGATCTCCATTGCCCCGTGGGCCACCCTGCCACCGCCCGTGATGAGTATTTTCACAGGCGGAAGGCGAATATTTGACAGCTGGGCGAGGAGGTCATCCAGGTCGAAGCATTCGCCGGCCGGTTTAAGATGGTAGAGATGATACCTCAACCCCCAGGCTCGTAATCCTTTATATGCGCCGACGATGCCGGCCCAGCGACCAAAGGCCACCAGTCTGTTGCCCTGCCTGTCGGCAAGATATTCGTAATCGATGAGCGTGATGTTTCTCCGGACAATTTCCCGGAACATATCCCTGTTATGCGCCTGTTTCTTCCCCGTATGGGAGAAGAACAGGTAGGTCTTACCGGGGATGAGGGCGGGAATGCTGACTTCCTTTATACCCATCAGTATATCACATCCCGACATATCGTCTGCCAGTTCGATGTTGTGTACGCGAAACTCCTCATCGGTAAAGGCCCTTATGTTGCTTTTCTGCACGACGACTTTCACGCCTGGGAATAGCTTCATGATACCCGAAGCCTGGCGGGGTGTGAAAGGGATCCTGCGGTCGGGGGGAGTCTTTGTCTCCCTGAGCAAGCCTATAATCATATGGAACTGTGTTGATTACAATTATGCCGGTCGGCATCGCCGGCCGGTAAATTGTTTCAAAAATAATACAATACAACCATGAAGAAGCTGTTATATAACCGGTCAGGGGTTTTAAATTTTGCGGTGTGCTGGTATATTTGGCTCGGATTTTGTAATTTTGCGGTTTCAGGGGCTGTTCTGGTTTTGACAGCAAGGTAAATGGTATCGCAAGCATGCCGGACCACGCCATAACGTCCGTAAGCAGGATGGCAAACCATAAGTGGCGAAAACAACTTCGCTCTCGCTGCCTAACCGAAGTTTAGTAGGATAAGGCTTGATCCCGGCACCAGGTGCCGGGACGAGACGTCTCGCGGGCGGTAATACCCTGATCCAACCCGGGAACGAGGCGCTCGCAATTCAGGGTTAGCCGCCAGGAAGCTCCGGACTGACGGTGAAAATAAAGGAGATAAGGATTGATTCGGTTGACCTGCGCCTGGTCAGTCCCGACAAACAAGCAGGACTAAGCATGTAGAAAACGTTATTGTTTCTTGCCTGGACGGCGGTTCGACTCCGCCCAGCTCCACAAAAGACTCTAACTAAATTAGTTAGGGTCTTTTTTAATGCAAATTATCTTCACTCTCAAACAATGGCGCATAATACAACCCGCTGCGATGGATCACCAGAAGTTCACATTGACGGCCTATTCCTTTATCGATGTTCCTTTCAATCATCAACCGGCTTTCTTTTAGCGACTTTATTGAAGTTTTTTTCAACCAGTATTTCTACCTTTTGCTTGCCGATTTGAGCGTATAGCTTCTCTAACATCTCTTCCTGCCGCTTTTTGTCCTCCACCTGTCTCTCTCCGGAAGAGAAGACAGATGCTGCATTGTTTAAAAACTCTTTCTTCCAGTGGTGGATCTGATTGGGATGGATCTCGTATTTACGAGCCAGCTCTTCAACTGTGTTTTGCTCTTTTAACGCTTCTAATACAACTTTTGCCTTGAAATCGTCACTGAATTTTCTTCTGCTTTTCCTTTCCATAATGACAACAATTTAAGTTTTATTTTATCAACTTAAATCACTGTCCTATATTTGGGTTACATTACATTACCTGAAAACGCATTCGGGTCGGCTTGCGGGAACACGCCTGACGTTAAACCATTTTTTCGTTTGAAATAATGTTGTTTAAATAACCTTGCCTATTTACTATCTAGAATTCAACATAATTAAACGCTCATCGTAATGACTCATATACTGCTTTTTAGTTTCTTCATCAAGAAATGACCTTCTTACGAGGTTTTCCACCTCTTCCTGTTTTTTAAGAAATGGCACAAGCAATTTATTTACCCTTGATTCATTTATTCCAATTGTTTTCCCGAATTCAACGAAATCTTCAAGACATGGATGATGTTGAGGATTTTTAATTCTGCAATCAGACCAATACCCTTCCTTAAACAAATCATTCAGTGCAAAAAAGCCTTCTTCTTCAACATGGATCCGGGTATTCATAAGATCATATGCGGGACTCAAAACATAATCTCCATTCATTGTTTCCATTAAGGAGAAATTTTTCAGATGAGCATCACCATTGGAAAACAAAAAATTGAATATAACCAGATTGAAAAATTTCTCCATTTCAATTTTCCAGGCACCTACATATTCTTTTATCAGTTCGGCAATACCTTCGTATGAATAATCGTACCGGAAGTTTTCGCCGGAATTTTCTTCGGTTTTTCCGGCCAGTGAGGCAGAATCTTCTTTGCCAAGTTTTGTCCCGTCGCTGTTTACGTCAAATCGTTTTGTTATATAGGCAGTTTCTTCGTTACTAAAAAACACCAGACCATTCTCAGCTGTAGGAATATTATAAACCTGGTTGGCAATTTGCATGGTCACGTGTTCGTTGGCAGGGGCCATCAGGGTTTTGTACAAACCATAGGGTTTTGGTTTAAGAATATAAGTGCCCTGTTCATTTTCACCGGTTAGCCGAAGACTTTTCTTTTCCATCAAAATGGAATACTTCTCCTGCATTCCCGAAATGGATATTCTTTTCCTGTTTTGTAAAAATTTCTTACTATCATTCTCATCCGTCTCCGGGGCATTATAGGGTAATATAATGCTAACCTTATGCCCGTCAAACATCCTGCGTAGAAAAAGTGGACTGTAACTGGAAAAACCTTCTAAAAGTAACCCCGGACAATTTTTAACTTCCATTTTGAAAATAATTATACTATTCGCTTAACTGTAACTGCACCTATGGTGTCATATTGAGCAGTAGCCATTAATAAGCCAAAGAAATCTTTCTTATCAATTTTTAATTGTCTGAGCTGCACCGACCTGTTCGATCCTTCAGAAAGCATATTATAAAAAAAAGGGAAAAGATGGTCTGCCGTATATACCATTTGCTTCTTCGGTAATGTCAGGCTGAGTCCCGGTTTTGTGTTGTCATTGAAATAGGAGGAATCGTACCTGAATTCAAAAGTGCGGTTATCTGCTTCGGTTAATATACCTGCCAGAACGCCATTCCTGTATACTTCAGCGCGCCTCATTTACCTGGTTTTTTTAGTTATAGTTTTATTTCAAGACCTAATACATCGGCAATCTTCTGTAGATTATTAAGGGTAATATTCCCTTTCCCACTTTCAAACCTTTTCAGTGTGGCAATGCCAACTTCAGAAAGTTCCGCAAGATATTCCTGGTTAATACCAAGAATATTTTTTCTTTCTTTAATTATAGCGATAAGTTCATTGTTTGTCATTTCGAAAAATAGTTACAGTATCATAAATGATATTTATTAGTAAAATTAATACATATTTCGTATAAAAACAATAAAAATAGAATCTTTTATGATACTTTTTACTTAATCAGACATGAAATTGACCGCATACAACAATAATAGTATCATAAATGATACCTCCTGGTTGGGTATATGGATACTTCATACAATATGCCATAAGTTCATAAAGACAATTCATTATCCTGCTCTCCTTAACACGG
>JAXDBV010000233.1:0-3170 GCA_034678415.1 Bacteroidales bacterium | reverse complement strand
TGCCAAAAGCGGTGAGGGCGTCTGCTAAGTCTAGGACACCGGCAACCACTTTCTTTGCATCCACGCTCAGACCTCCGTCCTCCACCATAATGTTTTTCCCGTCTTTTTCCAGGAGCATATGAATATGCATTCCGCTGCCCGCTTTGCCCTCCACTATTTTCGGGGCAAAGCTCACCTCCACACCATACTGGTGACTGAGCATACGGAGCAGCCATTTGGCAAGCACCACATGGTTGGCCGCCTCCTCAGGATCGGTAGGAAGGAACTCAATCTCGTGCTGTTCAAAGTCCTCGGTATCGGTTGAGAAGCTGCCCACTTCCGAATGACCATACTTGATCTTTCCCCCGGTCATTGCGATAAGCCTGAGGGCATCCGTCCGCAACGCCTCGAACTTGGCAAAGGGACGCGACTGATGATACCCTTTCTGGTCAATCAACGGATAACGACAGTCATGCCTGCTGTTCACATAGTATTCCAGCTCAGCCAGGGCACGAAACGTGAGGCCGGTGGAAGAATGAAATTGATGGCATGCCTTGCGCAACACATACTCGGGCGAGCTGTCAAGCGGCTTGCCCTGGTTATTATAGAACGCACAGAACATCTCAAGGCTGGGGATGGAGGAGAAGGGGTTGACAAAAGCGGTACGGTACTTCGGGATCACATACAGATCGCTCGTTTCGGCCTCAATGAATGAGAACAGGCTGGAACCGTCAACACGCTCTCCCGAGGAAAGGATTGACTCGAGGTACTTTTTACTGTGAATGATGAAGTTGAGTGTCTTGAGCTTACCGTCTTCAGCCGCATACCTGAAATTCACCATTTCAATGCCGTTCTTTTCAATAAACTTCACAAGGTCGTTACGGGTAAAGTCAGCCGGCGGTTTGTTCAGGAATTTTACCAGGGGATTAGGACACAACTGAATGTCAGCATCGGTCATGATCAATCAATTTCTTATGGTAGCGAAAGGATTGAAAATTAGTAGAAAATAAAGCATCTGACAATGTTTTTAAGCAGCCGTAGCGGGCGAACGGGTGATCCCTGAAATGATGCACAAGGTACAACACAGGGAGGGCACCGGGTTACTTCAATTCCCTGAGTTGTTCTTCCAGGGTACGAATTTTTGATTCGGTATCGGCTTTCTTGTTCCGTTCAAGCTCAATGATATGAGGGGGTGCATTCTGAAGGAAACGATCGTTGCCCAGCTTTTTCATCACCGAATTGAGGAATCCGCGTAAATAGACCAGATCCTTGCTGATTCTTTGTATTTCTTCTTCCCTGTTGACCTTGCTTTCAAGGGGAATGAAGAATTCGGTTGTCTTCACCATGAATGAAGCCGCTCCGTGGATCTTTGATCTCACGGCTTTCACCGTCGACAGATGCGCCAGCTTCATAATAATCTCATCGAACTGCTTGTTATAACTTCCCCCGTTGATCCTGACATAAAGCTCCAGCAATTCATTGTTGCTCAGGTTCTTCTCCTTTCGCACGGAACGGATGCTGCTGATGATCTCCCGGGCTATTTCAAACTGTTCGATCCGTTTGTGGTGCACTCGTCCGGCTACGGGCATGGATGTGATCATTATGCTCTCCCCGGTTTCCCTTGACCGTATGTTCTGCCATATCTCTTCGGTGATAAAGGGCATGATCGGATGCAGCAGTACCACGAGTTTTTCCATGAAGTTCAACGATTTTTCGTACGTCACGGGATCCATGGGTTTTTTATATCCCGGTTTAACGATTTCAAGGTACCAGGACGCAAACTCGTCCCAGAACAGTTTATACAGCAGCATCAGCGCTTCCGAGAGGCGGTAGTTATTGTAGAGGGTATCGAGCTGTTTAATGGCGCTGAACAGCACTGACTCGAACCATTGGACTGCCTGGGCAGCATAGGCAGGCTGAGGGAGGGAAGGTTCAACCGACCATCCCTTGATCAGGCGGAAGGCGTTCCATATCTTATTTCCAAAGTTCCTGCCCTGCTCGGTGAGGCCTTCGTCGAACAGCAGGTCATTGCCTGCGGGAGAACACAGGAGCATACCCACCCGTACACCATCCGCCCCGTATTTCTTTATCAGGTCGAGGGGTTCAGGTGAGTTGCCGAGCGATTTCGACATCTTTCTGCCCAGCTTGTCACGAACAATACCGGTAAGGTATACGCGGCTGAACGGTTTCCTGCCGGCATACTCGTACCCGGCCATAATCATTCTTGCCACCCAGAAGAAAAGGATTTCAGGTGCGGTAACGAGATCGCTGGTAGGGTAATAATACCTGAAATCAGGATTATCAGGGTTTCGAATGCCATCAAAGGTAGAGATGGGCCACAGCCATGAGGAGAACCAGGTATCGAGCACATCCTCGTCCTGCCTCAGGTCGTCCGCAGCAAGCTTTTTGTTCTTCGACTGTTTCCGTGCCAATGACAAGGCTTCCGCGGGAGTAGCAGCTACCACGAAATTGTCCTGTGCAACTTCCTCTGCGGAGTAGTAATATGCAGGGATGCGGTGTCCCCACCACAACTGTCGCGAGATGCACCAGTCCCTGACATTTTCCATCCAGTGACGGTAGACATTCTTGAACTTGGCCGGGTACAGCCGTATCTCATCATTCATCACGTTCTCGAGTGCCGGTTCTGTCAGGGCTTTCATCCGAAGGAACCACTGCATCGACAGGCGGGGCTCGATAGCCACATCGGTACGTTCGGAGTACCCGACACTATTCCTGTAGTTTTCCGTTTTGACCAGGTACCCTTCCTTCTGCAGCTTTTTGACAATTTTTTCCCTGGCCTCAAAACGGTCTTTCCCGACAAACAGGCCGGCATTTTCGTTGAGGGTACCGTCGTCGTTGAAGATATCGATCACCGGCAGGTTATGCTTTTTACCGATTTCATAATCGTTCGCATCATGCGCGGGTGTGATCTTTAACGCACCGGTACCGAATTCCATGTCGACGTAACTATCCTCAATGACGGGAACAGGCCTGTTAACCAGGGGTACGATTACACGGTTACCTACGAGTTTTCGATACCGTTTGTCGGAAGGATTTACACACACGGCGGTGTCACCCAGGATAGTTTCAGGCCGGGTGGTGGCGATGGTGAGCCACCGGTCTGTTCCTTCCACGCGGTAGCGCACGTAATACAGGCTGGAGTTCACCTCGCGGTAGATCACCTCCTCGTT
>JAXDBV010000232.1:0-5759 GCA_034678415.1 Bacteroidales bacterium | reverse complement strand
TGAAGTATAAAATCAGGATTCCCCCCGATAAGATGCACGATGCACTTGCATATGCCTCCCTCTTTATTGGCGAAGGCTCAACCATGGCATCCGAGTGTGCATGCCTCGGTACACCGGCCGTATACATCAACAGCCTCGAAGTGGGATATTGTACCGAAGAGGAAAAGTACGGCCTGGTTTATAATTTCAGAAACACAAACGGTGTGCTCGAAAAGATCATCGAACTGGTACGCACAGAGAATCTTGCCGAAACCTGTCGGGCAAAACGGCTAAAAATGCTGTCAGAAAAAATTGACGTGACGGCATTCCTGGTCTGGTTCGTGGAAAACTATCCGGACAGTGCCGATGTTATGAAGAAATTACCCGATTTCGACAAACGCTTTATTACCGGTGCACATGACAAACCGGTGGCGGATGAAGCAGCCCGATAGGCTGGTGTAACGAGTTAAAAATAAATGTATTATTAAATTATTTCCCCCTACAGCACGAAATGAACGGCTATTTTGATAATTTGACAAATTTGCATAAGTTTGTTTATCAGGATCATAAACCCTGATATGTACACCGATTATTCCCCTGTTTCACCTGGTAAGGTGTTATATGCCTGATAATCAATTTTATAATTGCCTGAATGGTTATAAATTGAGAATTCCCCCTTTCTCATTCGGATAAGCCGTACTGATGCGATGGTTTGTCTGATAACTCCTTACAACCATTTACGTATAATCAACCAATTTATTTGAAATGTGTTTATATGATGTTCTTCCTCCTCAGCCTTACGAACAAAAAAAAGTAAAATGAAACATCGCATCGTAACCTTGGCCCTCGTCTCATGTTGCTCCATCGCTATCCTGCATAGTCAGGCAGAATGGACAGGAACGATAATTACCGAAGAAACACCCGGTGACGTCAGGCGACCTATGGCCGCTGGCGTTTATGACCTCTATACAAATAAAACCGTGATCTCCTTCCTGGGAACGGACTGGAATCCGTATATCGCCATTTGTGACCATTCCAACGGGAACCAGTGGTCGGAAATAATCAAGATAGGTGATCCTGAAACACTTGAGTTGTCTAAATACAGCTATCCCAACCTGGTACAGACCTTTGACGGCGTGTATCACGCGTTCTTTGTCAAGCATACTACCAACATGTGGCATTCATGGAGCACCAATCCGCATGACCCTGCTTCATGGCAGGAAGAAGAGATGACCATCACATCGGATCATTTTGATAAATTCAGGCCTTCATATCCCAAACCCTTTGTCGCACGAAATGGCGTCCTCTATGTTTTCTGGAGAAACTCCATCACGGATGTCATCCGGCCAAAATTTTATGCCAAATCCACCGATAACGGAAAGACCTGGAGCAAGGCAATACCTGCGATTTACCCCCTCAGGCCGGACAACATGAATGAGATATATTGCGGCCATATCGTAAAGGAGCCTGATATACCAGGAGAACCCGAACGATTTCATTTCGCATTCATCCTCGCCGGTGGAGCCGGCCATAACGACTACCATAAAAATATCTATCATTGTTATATGACTCCTGAGAATGACCATTTCTACGGTATGGACGGTATTGATCTCGGGACAACCATCGATGAAGTTGAACTTGATGCACACTGCCTCGTTCTTGACACCGGGCCCCTGGTGGGTAATACCAATCCCGGCTATTATAATACCGTTGGAATAGGCGATAACATGATCCCGTTCATAAACCGTCAGTATGTCTGGAACGGCAGCTCATGGACAAACCTCAACCCCGTGGGCCTCAGTGTCTCCGAAGCACCTGACTATTACCAGTGGTTTAACGGTAAAATATATGCTATCGGCGGTACTGTATATGTGTTTGAATCCTCTGATTACGGCCATACATGGACCAGAACAGGAAATTTGGTACTGCCGAAAAGAAACTCAGGCGGATCCATGCAGGCAATACCTGTTACATATACGTTTCACCCCTCGGCCTGGATACTGGCCAAAGAAGTCAGGGTCGAGGAAACCAATTGTATCGTCACCTGCGGCGGTCCCAATCCAACAGGAATTCCAAATATGATCCTCCTGCACAGTAAACCAACCTATCTGAAACTGGGGGATACATGCGCTATCTCAGCGTTTATCTGTGATTCCTGGGGAGCACGCGTTATGACGGCTACCAACTACGTCCGCTTCTCCATCTCCGGTGGGGGAGACCTCATTGGGGATGAGTTCGTGGCTGCCAACGCTGGAAAAGCCACCATCCTCTTTAAAGCCGGATCTTCCGCAGGGAAAACGGTCGTCTCAGCTACTTCTGACGGACTTAAAGCAAACTACATCGAAATCATTTATGATGAGAACGGACAGGCTCCGTATCCCATTGTCGATACCCTCGATAATAACCCCAATCCTGATCCCGATGACATGAACCTTATCATCTCCGGTGTACCCAATGTGTTCACACCCAATGGCGATGGTATCAACGAATTGTGGATCGTCCCCTCACTCGATAATTTCCCCTTCGCCTCGGTTTGTATCTATGATGAAAATATGAAACTGGTGATAGAATACAGCGGAAGCGACCCGGGCTGGGACGGGAAGGATGCGGCCGGTAATCCGATGAAATCCGGCAGTTATCTCTATATTATCAGGTTCGAGGATAAAAAGATCAAACCGCTTACCGGACATATTTCTCTTGTCCGATGAGGATGTGAACGAAAGGAAAAATCGGGAGGAACTACCGGAACGCTGTCATCCTGAAGGGTTATTGCCCGTATTTACTTTATTACCCTCTCATCTCCCTTAAAGGTGACCACAAACGCTTCAGGATATCCTGCTGCCCGGCATTTCTTGCATAAGACATCAGCAGCCGACCACTTCTCGAAGTTCCCGATGGTATAGCGGTAAGCGCCCTTGTAGAAATATTCAAAGGAAGGATAGTCGGTCCCTTCAATGGTGGTCTTGAAACTACCCAGGGATTTGCCCGACGAACGGAACTGTACCCTGTAATTGATAGCTCCCTGGTCGGCCGCCGGTTGTACGGCAGGCTCAACCTTCTTCTCGGGGGTGACCGCTGTGGTTGCCTTCTCCGTCACGGTCCTTGCCGTTGTGCCGGAGCTTCCAACTGCCGGAGGTTTCTTTTCTTCCGAAACGGCAACCTGCTCCTTGACAAGGGCTTTTGTTACTTCGGTCCGGCTGCGGCTCCTGCCGGCTCCAAACAACTGGTCGGGTGAAGATACTCCTGCAGCACAAATGGAAACCTTAAAAACCTGGTAGTTCTTGTCCGAGGTATTCCTGTTGGTGGCCATATACCCGGCAGTATTGTTCCCCCTCCTCAGGTAAAATGCAATGTCATCACCAGTGGAATTTACGGGTGGACCAATGCTTTCCACATCAGCCCATTCACCATTGCCATGGCTACGGGCAAAGTAAACATCATACCCGCCAACACTGCCATGACCCTTCGATGAGAAAAACAGGTTGTTCTTGTCATCCAGAAAAGGGAAATTATCGTCTTTAGGTGAATTGATGGTCTGACCGAGGTTTTCCGGTGAATCCCATGTCCCGTTCACGTTATGGGAAATATAGAGGTCCAGCCCTCCATGTCCCCCGGGCATGTCCGAGGAAAAAACCAGGAACTGTCCGTCGGGCGAGATGGCCGGCTGTATGCACGAATACATATCGCTGTTAAACGGCATCTCCCGCATCTTTCCGGTGATCAGGTCTTTCCCTTCACCCCTGAGCTTAATACTGGCTTCGTATATCTTTATGGAGCTGTGCTTCCAACCGTGGATCCTTGAATACTTCGTAAACACAATTTTCTTATTGTCGGAAGTGAAAGAGCAGCCTTCGGAAGGGAACGGAAATGGCTCGTTCCGTAGGAAATAAAACGGTTTTCCCAGGGTGTCACCCTTGACCGGCGCATAGTACATGCTTAAACTGCCGAATGGAATGTATTTACGAGTCTCTGTGAACTTCGAGTCAATAAGATAAATAATTCCGTTCCTGTAATGCTGTACCCCGGAAGAAGGATAGATCAGCCTGATATTGTAGTATTTCAGTTCCCAATCGGTGCTGTCTCTGTCGGTACCCGAACCGGGGGAACATATTGCTGCGGGTCCTGCCGTCATGAATATGAAAAAAACCGTAATGAGAGGAATGAAAAAATGAACGCCAGGGGAATTGCGACGAATGTTCATAGTATGGTTGCTATTGTAATAGGATGAATTACCAATATCTGGAGTCTCCAAAAATGTTCCTGCCCTTGCCAAAGTTCATGCCGACAATGATCTCTGCACTGCCTGTCGTTATGTTAATGGCCTTGCTGAACGGTATTTCATACGATAATCCGCCAAATATGTTCCGGAACTGATACAGGGTGAAGAATGCCATACTCTGGTTCACTCTCAAGGAGGTGCCAAAGTAGATGGACTGTGTGTACAGCTTAAGGTTTATATCAATATTTTTATAAAAATCGGCCACCGTCTCCTCCGTTGTTTGGATCATAACAGAAGGCTCCAGCATGATCGACCGGTTGCGGAAGAGCAGCCATTGATATCCCGCAATGAAGAAATACCTCCTGTGGATATCGATGGTCTCGTATTCATCTTTGCCAAGGCTAAGCCCCGACTCGAACAGGTTCGATACTGACAGGCCTGCGTAATGTCCTATGCCGTAATAATAGATCCCGAAATTGGCGTCTGGTATAAAACTCCCCTGGGTACCGTTGCTTAGCAACGGATCGCCGATCACATTGAACAGGTTGGGATTCATGGAGTAATAAAGACCTGTTGCCGACAGCCCGAAAGACAGATGCGAATAAGCCTCACGGTTCAGCGGCACATGATAGGCATAGGTCAACTGTGCCCCGAGCCTTCGGAATGCACCATAACTGTTATTGTACAGAAGACCACCCACACCAATATTCGTAAACCCGGGGTTACGGAAGGAATAGGAGTAGCCCTTGGCCGGGTAACGAAGCCTGCCGTGACCGCTGATAATCTGTGTCTTGGGCGATCCCTCCACCGCAGATATGTACTGCCTCAGCGAAATGCTTATACTGTTGAAATCCTTGCTTCCAGCAATGGCCGGATTCGCCAGGTATGGATTGAATAAGTAATGACTGTGCTTGAATAAAAATGACTCCTGTGCATAGGAGTCTGTTACGAAAAAGGCACATAATAATACTATTATATGCCGGCATTTTGAATTTTTCATACACCACCAGTTCTAGTCCGAACACCCTAATAATCAATTTATACGCAATGTATGAAAAAAATATGGTACAAGTCAAGAAATTCAAGGATTAATATGTGGATGCCAAAAAAAATCCCGGATGCAGCCGGAATCCGTTACATACAAATATAACTAATTATCGATCAGATTCTTGACCCTTATTCTCCAGGGTTACAGGTTTGAAATCCCTGTATGTGGCTTTCATTTTGGCGTTCAACAGTCGAAGAAGTTCATCCAGCCCGGTATAATTTCCTATCTCCGGATCAATCAGGTTGTTAGTCACATGAATCAGCTTCTTCCAGTATTCGTCCCGGTCGGGCTTCCTGAGGAGCATTTGACCGAAGTAACTTATGTTGGTGGTTATCCTGTTCCCCTTCGGCAAACCGGGTTCCTCATTAAGGATCCGGGCCAGCTCCGGGTATCTGTTGCTGTACGGCGGTTGGGTAAAGTCCACCTCCCGTAACCGCTGATACATCACCCCCCTTGTATCCCTCAGGTTCTCTCTCTCCTCACCGCGGTTGTCAATCTGTATTGCTATGGGAC
>JAXDBV010000231.1:0-8566 GCA_034678415.1 Bacteroidales bacterium | reverse complement strand
ATAGTATGGCAGGGATTTGTTCTGTCTACCCTTGGTGTGTTCATCACCGCCATGGTGCTGGGTGTGTTTGTCTGGGTGGTGACCGATTTCACTCTTTTTGAAGGATTGTTGCTGGGATCCATTGTCTCATCAACCGATTCGGCAGCCGTATTCTCCATCCTTCGCTCCAAAAAGCTTGCTCTTAAAGGCAATCTGCGTCCTTTGCTGGAGCTGGAGAGCGGCAGTAACGACCCGATGGCCTATGTACTCACCATCCTTTTCACGGGGCTTGTCGTGCAACAGGATGCCAGAACGCTTAGCATTATCCCTTTGTTTTTTAAACAGATGGCTTTAGGATCCCTGCTGGGGTTTACCTTCGGGATCATCAGCAGGGTGGTCATCAACAGGATCAGGCTCGACTATGAAGGATTATACACGGTACTGGTGATAGCCATCATGTTCTTCACCTTTTCTGCCACAGATTTTGTCGGCGGAAACGGTTTCCTGGCCGTATATCTTTCGGCCGTATACCTGGGGAACCAGGAGCTGATCCATAAAAAGAAAATTATCAAGGCCTTTGACGGTTTTGCCTGGCTGATGCAGATCGTATTGTTTCTTACCCTTGGTTTGCTGGTATTTCCCAGCAATATTCTCCCTGTGATTGGTGTCGGAATAGTGGTTTCCCTGTTCCTGATCGTGGTAGCCCGTCCCGTCAGCATTTATTTATGTTTAACTCCCTTCAGGGTTAAGCATCGACTGAAGATGCTGATCTCATGGGTTGGATTACGCGGGGCGGTACCCATTGTTTTTGCCACCTATCCCCTGCTGGCCGGAGCCGACACAGCCCCGATGATTTTCAATATCGTGTTCTTTGTTTCGGTGACGTCGGTGCTGATCCAGGGCACCACCCTTCCCGTTGTGGCCAAATGGTTGCATCTTACTCTTCCCGTAGGAGTTAAACCCCGTACCCCGACGGATATTGAGCTGGAAGACAGTGTCAAAACATTTCTCACTGAAATTACCATTCCACACCAATCATCGGCAAACGGCAAACAGGTTGTTCAACTGGGGCTTCCACCCACTGCCGTTATATCATTCATCCGGCGTAACAACAAGTATATCACCCCTAACGGGGCCACCGTGCTCGAACCCATGGACAAGCTGTTCGTCCTGTCAGAAACCAGGGCTGATCTGAAGAAAGTGTTGGATTGCCTGGATATCAAGGATAACTCGTACAATGCCAACCGGTTGTTCATTGACAGGAAATAAAAACTTAGTGCATGGCTGTTTTTCAATGAGATAAGACAAGTCGCCACTATTTCTCAATTAAAAATCATTATCTTTGATTCATTCTCGGATGCTTTGATAATATTCATTTCAATCTGTCCCGATGTCAGAAAACGAACAACTTGTCCTCACCGATAAGAGCAGGCAACCGGATGATGATTATATCTTCTCCATAATTGGTCAGAAAAGGGCTCTGTGGCAGGGCATTATGCAATACCTACATGATAACCATCCGGATATAACGGGGGTATGGAAGTATTACACCGATGGTAAGAGCTGGTTATTCCGGACATTAAAGAAGAAAAAGACCGTGTTCTGGATCGGCGTTCTGAAGGATACGTTCAGGATTACGTTTTACTTTGGAGGCAAAGCCGGGGTGTTGATTGAAAACAGCGATCTTCCCGCGTCGGTCAAGGATGGATTCAGGGATGCACGGCAATATGGTAAGATCAGGCCTGTATCGCTCAAGATGCAAGACAAAGATGACATGGAAACCGTGCTGAAGCTGATATCCATAAAACTCAGGACTCTATAGTGACACAGCATTTTATAACAATTGGAACATGAAAAAGATTTTAACCATCGGGGGGTTCATCCTGATCATTGCGCTGGTTGTATTTTTCTGGTGGAGGTATTATTTTGTTTTTGGTGAAGGGGTAAAAGCCGGGAACCTGAATTTTCTGGTCAAGAAAGGATACATTTTCAAGACCTGGGAGGGGCGTCTGATCCAGGAAGGTTTCAAAACACCCACTCCCGGTGCCATCCAGAGCAACGAATTTGATTTCAGCATTACCAACGACAGCATTGCCGCCATCCTGGAGAGGTGCAGCGGTTTGAATGTCGAGCTGAGGTATAAGGAGTATCTTCATGCGATACCCTGGCGGGGAGTGAGCAATTACGTGGTGACTGAGATCATCAGTATCGAGGAAGAGCCTATGGAGAACACCTTTCCTTACGACCAGTAACCATCACCGGTAACGGTTCTAGGGGTTTTTCATCAGGGGTGGCTGACCGGTTGCTTCCAGCACATTCCACCACAGTTCCCCGTGGATATCTATCTTCTTACGCTCTGCTACTGCAGCAGGAATGGGCAGAAGGGTGAACTGTTCATTCCAGTATCCCACCACGAAATCGGTTTTACCTGCCATAGCAGCATGAACGGCATTTTGAGCCAGCAGGTTGCAGAATTTACTGTCATTGGCATTGGCTGGAGCGCTGCGGATGATATAGCTGGGGTCAATATACTTCAGTATGAACGGGAACTTTTTCGCCTCAAACTCCTCCTTGATCTTCTCCTTCAGATACAGTCCGATATCTTTGTTTATCACGTTCCCCGATGCATCCATCACT
Organism: Bacteroidales bacterium; assembly: GCA_034678415.1. Classification (GTDB taxonomy): domain Bacteria; phylum Bacteroidota; class Bacteroidia; order Bacteroidales; family VadinHA17; genus JAXDBV01. The sequence goes on along the minus strand of JAXDBV010000231.1, from coordinate 5,950 downwards.
TTAGGTTCATTCTCAAAGAAGACCTGGCCGGCGCCTTCAGCCACCACCACGAGGGCATGGTGCCTGTCTTCCAACCGCTTGCGTAATGCCTTGAGAAAGCCATATGGTCCGTACAGGTCAAAATCCATTTCGGGGATCAGAACAAAATTCACATCCTGGACAGACATGGCTGCATAGGAAGCAATAAAACCCGAATCACGGCCCATGAGTTTGAGAAGGGAAATACCGTTGTAGGCTCCTTCGGCTTCATTATGGGCACTACGGATAATATCATTGGCAATGGTAAATGCCGTTTCAAAACCAAACGATTTCTGAATGAGGTTAATATCATTATCGATGGTTTTGGGGATGCCCGCTATGGCGATCTTCAGGTTACGCCTGGCTATCTCCTCATGTATCTCATGGGCACCCCGCAGGGTTCCGTCACCACCGATACAGAAAAGGATATTGATATTCTGCACTTCCAGGGTATCCACTATACGGCTCACATCCTGGTTGCCACGCGAGGTGCCCAGGATTGTACCGCCCAGCATATGAATATCCGAAACCATCTCGGGAGTGAATTCCACCACCGGGTGATTGTAATCAGGAATGAATCCCTGGTAACCATATTGTATGCCAATAATCCTCTTGACGGAATAGCGGTAGAACAATGCATTTACAATACTCCGTATGACGTTGTTCACTCCCGGGCACAAACCTCCGCAGGTTACGATGGCCACCTTCGTTTTGGCAGGCTCGAAGAACACGGTTTCACGCGGTCCTGCTTTTTCAAAAGAAACGGGGATTTCATTCCTCTCCTTACAGGCAAGGAAGTTTTCCAGCGTGGCATCATACAACACACGATCATTGTCCCGGACAAAACCAAACTCAACAATATCTTTCTTGTGAAACGCCAGTAACGGTGAACTGATGGTGCATCTTCCCAGTGTTTTTACTAAAAAATCTTCCTGTTTCATGCGTTGCAGCTTTTGCGTAAAGATACAATTCCCGTGTGTATTGGTAAAATCTACGGAAGAAAATATATTTCCTTATAAATGAACGCATTATGTTTATTTAGGTAAATACTCTCCATTGGTTGGCAATGGCTTCCTGTCAAACCATCACAGCGGCAGGGAACTCTTTCGGCGTTCTCAGCCATTCCTGTTGTTATCGGGTGATGAATACCTGAGGTATGCCGGTTTTTCCGGCCGGCAGTTCATGTACACCGGGGATTCGTCACGAGCGGTTTGTCCAGTCTTTCAACCGGGAACTGTCAGTTATTCCTGTGTTCTTTTCAGTTTCCGGCTGAGCCTCTCGATAGCCACTTCGATGGATTGTTCGGGTTGTATCAAATTATACTCGCCCCAGAAGGCAGGATCTTCGAAGCTTGAGACTTCATCCACGAGGATATCATCTGACCAGACTGCTTCCCTGAGCCTGAACTTTTCGACGCCTTCTTCACTGAAATCTGTCACCGCCATTTCCGAGGTGATGGTATAGTTTGACCGGAAAAGTTTCCGGTTCCAGCGCACCCAAAGCTGCAGTTCATTCCTCACGTAATTTAAAAACCATTTGTCATCGACTTTCCGGTATTTAACGATATAGTTTACGCCATCCAGTGCCACGTTCATACCAGCCGGTCGTTTCACGATGAACTGGGAAGTAGCTTTTTAGAGGAATTTCTCATTCACGTTGAATTAAAATGCAACGAGAGCCATATCATCCACATCCACGAATATCCTTCCCTTGTACAGGGGATCGTCGATGTTCGGTTTTTGTTCAAAGTGGATAATAAATGCCGGGCGGTCATTGACATATACGGTTCCGCCCATCCTGTAGTCATATAACTCATCGAACTTTTCAGGAAACACATCCAGCCGGTTTTTCAACACATCGAGGAAAAAGCTGGTATAGGGACCACCCTGCAGTTTCATCATCAGCGTGTCGAGCCGGTACTTGTCGATGCTTTTCCTCCCCTTTAAAATCCGCACCCGGTCGTATTCAAGATCATTGATATAGGATGATTTGTACGTATCGAGAACGGCTTCTGAGACGGAGACATATGCCCTGTTCCGACGGATGGTCTCACGGTAGAAGGAGGTCATCATGACGGGTGAGGTGCTGTAGTTCGCACGGACGCTCGCCAGCATTTTCCCGATGATAAGAGCGGGATCCTGGTATACCACCTTTATCTCCGGCATGATAATAGGATTCAGTGCCAGTGCGAAATCGTTTCGTACAGGCTTCAGTGAGCTGACGGGTACTCGCCGGAATTCGTACCCCATGCTTGAGATGCCGAGGTTACCATCGAGCAGGTGCGCCGGGATCTTGATGATAAACTCTCCGTCGGAATTGGATACCGTTCCGATCCTTGTCCCGATGACATATATACCGGCGAAAACAAGGGGCTCGCCGGTTGTCGCATCTTTTACCGTACCTTCAAAGGTGCGGAATCCCGCTGTGTCAGCTTGTATGGTCGGTACAGGCGACAGCTGGTGATGGTGTCCGCCTCCATAACTTGTTACAGGAAAGAGTGCCAGAAATAAAACAACCACCAGCATGCTTTCATTCATCAATCTGTATATTGCTTTCATGGTAGAGGTGTTTAGAAAATCCCATGATAAGATAAGAAATTCCATCGGTTTTAAGCACATTTTACGTGGTTTTGTGGACCTTTCCGGATCATTTTCCGCCAGAGCCGGTGTATTTTGGTTTATTATATTGATAACCAACGTAATGCAGGGGCATTACTCCCTGCAATGTTTCTGTTCTCACCCCGGGATGTGCTGGTTTCTCAGTAAGTCATCGAGGGTTTCACGTTTTCTCACGAGGAAGGCTTTCCCATCCCTGACAAGCACTTCGGGTGGCCGGAACCGTGCATTGTACTGTGATGACATGGAATAGCCATAGGCGCCTGCATTCAGAATAGCCAGGAGGTCACCTTCCCGTATCTGGGGGATGAGCCGGTCTTCGGCAAAGGTATCCTCTTCGCACAGGTTACCGACAATGGTATACGCCGACGGTTTTCCTTCCGGGTGGGACAGGTTAAGTATTTCATGCCATGCATGGTATAATTTAGGTCTTATCAGGTGGTTAAAACCGGTATCCGTACCGGCATACTTCCTTTCTCCAATCGTCTTCATGATCATAACCCTGGTGACCAGTATTCCGCTCCCGCCCACCAGGTAACGCCCCGGCTCGAACCACAGCTGCAGTTGTTTCCCTGTGCGGGAACACAGGTCAGTAAACCGGGGTGTTATAATACGTGCAAGATCATTGATTGTCAGTACCTCCTCCTCCAGCCCGTGCGGCACCCTCATCCCTCCTCCAAGATCCAGGTATTCCAGGTGAGGAAAATCCATGGCAAGCCGGAATATCGTCTCTGATGCACGGGTAAGCAGTTTGCCCGACATGATCACATGACTGGCATGCATATGCAAGCCATTAACCCTGATATGATATTTGCGGATGATTTTCCACATTTCATCAAACAGGCGGAGCGTGATGCCGAATTTCGAATGGACATACCACCTGTTCACCTTGTCAGACAGGTCTCCTTCGACCATGTAAGGATTGAGTCTGATACAGCAAGGCAGTTGGTTACCGAATCGTTTTCCGAATTTTTCGAGGTTGGAGAGGTTCTCGATATTAATTTTCACGCCAAGGTCTGCTGCCTCTTCTATCTCGGTAAAGCTGACCATATTGGGAGTGAACACGATTTTGCATGGATCGAATCCGGTGATCAGTGCCATCCTGATCTCGGGAACAGAGACCGTATCAAGGCCAGCACCAAGGTTTCTTACATAATCGAGGATAGCCAGGCTCGCGTTGGCTTTCATCGCATATTTCACCCTCATATCGATGCCGGCAAAGGCGGATGTAAGCGCATCATACTTCTGCCTGAGTTCGTCCGCGTCATAAATGTATACAGGAGTACCGTGCTCGATGGCAAGATCGGTAATCCTTATTCCCTGTATTTCAAAGCAGTTATCCGACAGCCTCATTTTTCAGAATTGTGGTTTGTGTTTTCGCATGTATTGGACACGTGCAAGGAGTTCACGCACCCGTGCTTCCTGAAAGGTGTGTCTCCTGTTCAGCAGATGACGAAGATGCCACAGGATCATGCCGTGTGCACCCCACTGTATATAGTAAGGCAAGGCGTCCCTTTCGATCTCCGATATTTCCCGTACAGCCCGGTACTCTTTCAGGAACAGTTTCATCAGCGAGGCATCCGGTTTGTTGCGGATAAAGCAGAATGCATTCATACCGATACCTACATCGAACAGCAGGTGATCGGTGCAGGCTTCCTCAAAATCAACCAGTGCAGCAAGTTTTTTATTCCTGAACAGGATGTTTTCAGGGAAAGCGTCGCCGTGAACGATTCCTTCCGAAAGGGGGATTCGCAGGAATGGTTCGAGATAGGCGGTCTGCTCTTCAAAATATTTGAAAATATCAGGATATTGGCAGCGGGCATTTCTGAACTCACCTGTTATCTTCAGGCATTCGTCAATATGAACTGCATTTTTCTTTTGCAGTGATGACGGTACGGGAAGCTTGTTCAGTGTGGCCAGGATCCGCGACACCTGTTTTACACTGTTGCGGTCAGGGAGGGGATGTTCTCCTTCAATAAATTCGTAAATAACTACCGGGCCTTCCCTTGTGGATGTGACATACGAACCATCGCAGCGTGCTACGGGGTATGCGGTAGGAAAAGAGTGAGCCCGGAGGATATCCATCACTCTCAGCTCGAACATGATCTCTCCCATCCCCTGCTGGTGAAATATGCGGTACAGGAACATGCCCCCGGTTGTCCCTATCCGGTAGTTTTCATTGGCAAAGCCAGCAGGCACGGGATTGACCGAGCACAGATCCCCCAGGTTATAAAAGCGTAGCGTTTCGGGTGTAACCGGCATGTACGGGTGTATTGAAGATCTGTAAGATACTACCAAAGGGTAAGCGGTCAGACCGTGCCGGAATGATCATTCAAAGAATATACCGGTTAAGGATCGTTTCGTACAGCTCCTGTTTACCGCTGATTTGCCTGGGTTCACCCTGTTTAATGGCATATTTTCTGAGGTCTTCCAGTGACAGCAGGCCTTTTTCAAATTTCTGTCCCATAGGGGTATCCCATGAGGCATATCGTTTCTTGCGCAATGCCAGGTACTCCGAGTCGTTGAGTATACGGTCGGCGATGATGAGAGCCTTTGCAAACACGTCCATGGAAGCAATATGAGCGATGAACAGATCTTCGAGGTCGGTGGAGTTTCTGCGGAGTTTGGCGTCGAAGTTAATTCCTCCTGTTGTGAATCCTCCCGCTTCGAGGATCACGAGCATGGCTTCCACCGTTTCGGTGATATTCATGGTAAACTGGTCGGTATCCCAGCCGTTCTGGTAGTCGCCCCGGTTTGCGTCGATACTTCCGAGCATTCCGGCATCGGCAGCCACCTGCAGATCATGCTGGAATGAATGGCCGGCAAGGGTGGCATGATTGACCTCGATATTTAGTTTGAAATCGTCTGCCAGTCCGTACTTATTGAGGAATCCGATAACGGTAGCGGTATCGAAGTCGTACTGGTGCTTCGTCGGTTCCATGGGCTTGGGTTCGATCAAGAAGGTGCCTTTGAAGCCGTTACGTCTACCATAATCACGGGCCATGGTCAGGAAACGGGCCATATGTTCGATCTCCCTCTTCATGTTGGTGTTCAGCAGGGAGAGGTAACCTTCTCTTCCTCCCCAGAACACATAGTTCTTTCCGCCGAGGGCCACGGTGGCATCGATTGCATTCTTCACCTGGGTGGCAGCCCAGCAGGTGGCAAGGAAATCGGGGTTGGTAGCTGCCCCGTTCATATACCTTGGGTGGGAAAACACGTTGGCCGTTCCCCATAACAGTTTCACACCCGTTTCTTTCTGTTTGGTAGCAGCGTAATCAACCATGATTTGCAGTCGTTTTTCCGACTCACGGATCGTA
>JAXDBV010000230.1:0-6589 GCA_034678415.1 Bacteroidales bacterium | reverse complement strand
CAGGGTTCACTCTTTCGCGGTAGCAAGGGAAATTGCACCAGGGCACGGCGATGGTATCCTGGTACCAGTATGACACTGAAGACCAGTTGTCAGGGCGTGAACCCGACTGTGTTACATTCACCCCGTTACGATCCATCAGGAATCCGGTTCTTTCAATCTCGAATCTGAGTGACCTGGTGAACAGGATAGGGTCGGCGATATGCCAGCGATACGCGGTAATCCGTGCATCGATACCCCTGGGTTCAAACACGGTACAGCCGGTATACATGCCCGAATGTACCCTCATGTTCCAGGCGTCATTGAAATAATCTTCCGTACCTGTGCCGGAGATGGAAGGTACCTTTTCCCCGTCGACAAAGAAATAATCATCACCCTCACCAAACCAGAAACCTGCGGCGTTATGGGAGGAAAGGACGGTCCCCACGTAATGTCCGTTCCCTTTTCCCATGAAGACGGTATATGGTTTTCCCAACACCGGCGGATACTCCTGGTGGTAGCGGGCATGAAAATACATCACCTTGTCAGGAACAACAGGCAGCTTGATCCAGTCGATCATGAAATACGCTCCGGCCGCTGCTTCCTCCGATTCGTTGGTAATAGTAATTCTGGCCTTCTCCCGGAAAGGCATCTGCCAGTAACAATTCATTGCACGGCCGTATGAACTGACTTTTACAGGAAGAGAGTTCACGTTTGCCATCATACCGTTTCCCACGGCAAAAAAATCACCGAGGGGTGTCTCGACGGAAGGGAGGTCTGAGCCGTCCCAATAGATTCTTAACACCATGGCACGGGGCCAGCGGATATCCATGGAGAAGGCGGTGAGCCAGATATGCACGATCCTTCCCGGGCCCTCCAGTGTTGCAATGGTTACCGTTTCACCCTTACCAAATACCTGACTGTCAGCATTATTAAACGGATTACCGCTGGATGCCCTCATGGATTTTCCATACAACTGATCAGCAATGGCCTGAAGAGTCTGTGCACTGACAGCCATATGGCCGTACAGCAGAACAAGGAGAAACACCCGTTTGATCATCCGCAAATAACTGTTCATGATCCGTTCATCCACCACGTATATAATCTTATTGCACCGGTATCTCTTTGCCCGAGACAATGAATTTTTTTACATCAATATTTCCGTAAACTACATTCAAAAACGGTTTTCCTTTCTTCAACCCCACATTTCCGAATCCTGACCTGGCAGACAGGAAGCTTGTGAAATCGCCGGTTTTTGAATCGATATAAAGGGTGCTGTCCACTGCATCATACCTTACTCCGGTCATTCCCTGCAGTAATGAATAACTGGACATAGCCCGGGCGTACCAGTGGCCGCATTCGTATTCATCGAACGGGTTTCGTATCCGACCGTCGTACCTGTCACGGCAAGCCCGAACAATGTCCAGGCCCTTTTCAACTTCGCCCATTGCCATCAGGTGAGCCGCCACCTGGTATTCAATACCGGTCCACACTTCTTTGCTGTAGATCACTGGCAGCGTCAATTCACCACCCTTAGGCCAGGTGCACAGGAGCAGTCCTCCATCGCTTCCGAAGGCAAAGCCCGGTCGTTGAGGATTGACATGCGTGTAGAGGTTGCTTTTCAGGTTGTACTTGTGTACAGAAACCAGATGATCCCTGATTTTATCATGGTCTATCACCTGTTCAAGCCCGGAAACCAATGCCATCCACATTCCAATCACACCGTCGGAGAGGCACCCGTTGCCGTACTGATGTTTAGGCCCCTCGTTTTTCAGGCGTTGGGCTTCCACCGCAGGCCAGGATTCATCGATGGCATTCTCAGGATTTTCAGTTACCAGATCTTTCCATTTTATCTTTTGAAAAAAGTATTCTCCATTAAAGAGTTCTGTTTCCACGAATTTTTTACCCTTTTCGAGCAAAGCTTCATATTTATCAAACGGTTCATCCAGCGCCTTGCTCATTTCGATGATGGCTGTCAATGCTCCCAGGTAATAACTGGTACACATGCCGTTCGGTCCCCAGAAATTGATATCATATGTACTGTGGTGGGGTTCTTCAAAGTAACCATTATGCTTGGGATCCCAGATCTCTATGCAGCAATCCATGCTTTTTTTAACGTATGGGAACATTTCCCTCATCCATTCGGTATTCCCGCTGATTCTCCAGTCGCGGTACATTTTCATGATTCCTCCCATCTGTCCGTCTGAAGCGGGGAAATAACCGGCCGGGGGAGAGATGGGAAGGTTTGTTCTGAAAGCCTGTGCTCCTTCTTCATTCTGGTTCACTTTATATTCCGTTTCGCGCAGGGTTCTTTCCAGGGTTGGGAAAAGATGAGAGATAGCCTGAGCATAACTCCAGACATGGGTACATGACCCATAACAGCTGCCCCATTCGTCTCCGCTTCCTTCCCAGCCCCAGAGGCGTCCATCCTGTTGCCGGAGCACCGTGGTCGATTTCAGAATAGTAAGATTTGCAGCTACCGACTCAATGACTTCTGGAGGAAGAGTTGTGTTATAAAATGCCTCTGTAAATAGTTTCGTCTTGTTTAACAAATCATTGTAATTAACCTGAATATATTGAGACACCTCCTTTATATCCTTAAACCTCGAGCTGTACCATGGCTTATAGGTTTCAGTACTGGCAACATTATCAGGCCATACTCCAATCCTCATGTCGGTATCAGGGACATACCAGGTCATATACACTTTTATGATTTTGTTTTCACCCGGTTCAAGGGTTACAGGGACGAACAATGAAGCTCCGGAAGCCCCTGATTCAACCGGTTCAACCGCCTGTAACCGTCCCTCCCTGATGGCTTTCCATGTGAGTGTTGAACCATCGAATAAAGAACCCTTATACCAGCAATGATCCACCACGGTATTTTCCTGATCCGTGAATATTGCGAAATCACCCTGAATAAAAGGTTCATCATCCGTCGCTGCCTGGGAAAGAATGAATCCGTTGGTCATTGGTTTTATGCTGTTTACTCCCTTGTCCACGCGTCTGATGTTAAAACCGTTTCTGTGGTTAATATGGCCTTCAATGATTTCCCTGACTTTCATAAAATTCGGGGAATGGAAGGAGAAGACGGTTTCAATGGATGTGTTACCGGTATTTTCGATAGTATATTCCACTACTCCAGCCGGAAGGCTTGAATTATCGGCATCACCGGGGATAAAGGGGCTCCATCCCGAGATATTGATTTTTACCGGCATATTGTTATCGGTGAGAATAATGTTACAAAAGGGGAACCTTGCCTGGAAGGTTGCATTTTGAAAACGGGGCAACCCGTAATTGGCACCACTGGCTCCTTTTCCGCTCATAGGCATTCCGAATTTACGCCATTCGGGAACGGGACCTTCCAGAACCCTGGCTCCATTACTTACTCCTTTAATACTCAGCGCCGCAAACATGCCCGGTTCATTAAACAAATCAGGATGATTTCTCACTGACATATGGGAAAAATACCCCGTACCTTCTATACAAAACATTCCTGCCCCTAATCCTCCAACCGGAAAGGCAATCCGGCTAAGGTGTTCTCCGGTGTATGATCCATTGTAGCTGTGCCTGCCTGAATTACTGGTTTTATCTGTGGTACATGAGAAGAGGAATACGGCCAGCACTACAATCATCAACAGCATTTCCGTTTTTTTGTTCATTTTTTTCAATTTTATGAAACGTTTAAGTATCGTTGATGTACCATACCTGGTTTTTTTCTCCATGAGGGTGATAAGTATTTTACAGATGATTCAACTTGTCTTCCAGTTCCTCAGCTTTACGTATCATTTCCTTGTCCGCTCCTGATTTTTTGACTTTTTCAAGATAAAGTCTTGTCTCATCAGGCTTTTTCAGTAATAAATAGGTCTCTGCAATATTATAATACAGTTCAGGATTTTCGCCATACTTTGAGATCATGAACTTCCAGGTCGCGATTTTCCCATTATTTTTTACTTCTTCATTTTTTATGTAGCGGTAGTATTCGACGCGCCATTTCAAGTGTATATCGGAGATAGGGATGTGAAACCCGTATATTCTGTCGGATATGTTCTGTAAACTGTCGTACAACCGGGCATCATCATATGTTGGATGGTTGGCGGGGTCTGCAAAGGCATAACCCAGGTCGGCCCAGTCGGTATAAATCTCATACAAAGACTGGATTAACAGCAACCCGGGAACTTCCCCATGGAAGGCAGCCGAATGCCAGGTGGTTTTATAATCAAAATTCTCAGGGAGGCGTGCCAATGACAATTTCCCGGTAAGTTCGCGGTACACATCCAGGTCATCACCGATATCATGGCCTGAGGCAACCCGGAAAAAGAATTTTCGTTCCAGAGGACCGCAATTGGCAACAGCCTGTACAATATCATCAATGCGTGGACTTTTCAGACAGCAGGGGCAGGCAGATATGACCGCAAACAGATCGGGTATGTGATGGATAAGAAGCATGGCAGTATGATATCCAAACCACGAATGCCCGAAGATGATAATTTGATTATTATCAATACTGTAATGCTGTTTCATATAAGGAATCAGCTCGTCAAACACGAACTGGTCGTACTTTTCGCCATGGACTTCCCCGCCGTCAATGCTCCATTTGGCTTCTTTTGTCCGCAGGTTTGGTTCATCGGATGCCCCGCCTGACTCTATACCGACCACCACAGATCGCGGTATTTGTCCGAAGCGCATAAGCAGATCAATGGAATGAAGAAGATGGTCTGTTACGATTCCACTCCAGCGGTCATTAACCACGATCAACGGATAGGTTTCACCGGCAAGCTCACGGAACTCATACGGTGTGAATATGGTAACATTCTTTGCATATCCCAGCATACGTGAAGGGAAAAGTGTGTCAATCTTTTCTCCTCCCCATATTTGATTATACTGATAAGGACGAAAATCCATCTGGTACTTATCATTTCTTACATCATCCTGTCCAAATGAGGAGAGGAACCCGATGAAGACCAGGGGAAAGCATAATAGCTTTTTGTACATCAAATGTCTCGTGTATTTATTCATATCATGAGCGATAAGGAACGAAGTCAATATATCGGATGTTGGTATATATATGTTTACTGTTTGCTTTTCTGTTTTATTTGTCTTTCCAGTTCATTTACCTTTTTCTTTAATTCTTCATCTAACCGGTATGTCCTTGCTTTTTTAAGATATTGTCTGGCAGAGTCGGGGTTGTTTTGCAGCAAATAGGTTTCAGCAATATTAAAGCACAACTCCGGCTTTTCTCCGTATTTCTCCATCATGAATTTCCATGTGGCGATTTTTCCGCTATTTTTCACCTGTTCATCTTTGATGTACCGGTAGTACTCCACCCTCATATCCAGGTGCCTGTCATAAATAGGAATCCTGATTCCATATATTTTATCTGAGATAGCCTGCAGACTATCGTACAATGCGGCATCATTAAAGGTGGCATGGTTTGCGGGATCGGCGTAGGCAAATGCCAGATCGGCCCAGTCTGAATAAATCTCGTAGAGTGCCTGGTGAAAGAGAAGACCGGGAACTTCCATATGCATGGCCGAGCCAAACCAGGTTGGTTTGTAGTCAAAGTTTTCGGGCAGCCGCGACAGGGTGATTTTGCCCGTGAGTTCCCGGTATACATCCAGGTCGTCGCCTATATCATGCCCTGAGGCTACACGGTAAAAAAACTTATGATCCAGCGGGCCGGCATGGGTAATGGCCTTTACCACATCGCTGATCCGTTCCGGTGACAGGCAGCAGGGGCTTGCCGATATGACTGCAAACAAATCGGGGATATGATGAATCAGGATCATGGTACTGTGATAGCCATGCCAGGAATGACCATATACAATGATCTGGTTCTTGTCGATCCGGTAATTATTAACGATATACGGCACCAGTTCTTCGAATACAAACTGGTCATATTTCTCACCATAAGCGTTGCTGCCATCAATGCCCCATTTTGCTTCTTTTCTTCTCTGGTCCGGCCCTCTTCCCGATTCTATTCCGACGACAACCGATCGCGGAATCTGGCCATAGCTCTCGAGCAGGTCGACCGATTGGAGGAGGTTATCGATGATGCGGGTATCCTGCCGGTCAAACATGATGATCAGCGGATACTTCTCATCAGGGTTTATGCCAAACTTCACCGGGGTAAAGATGCTTACATTTTTACCATACCCCAGTATTGCAGAAGGGAAAAGAGTATCGACCTTGTTTCCTCGCCAGATGGTTGAATAGGTATGCGGAACGAATTCGGATGTAAATCCAAATTCCTCGGCCGGTGTTTTGACCTTGTCCTGGGAACAAATATAGGGACTGGTCACCAGGATACAAAGTAAGGTACATATGGCCTGTCTGGTAATTTTCATATTTATTCCTTTTTTAATTTAAACATATCTTTAAGCCCGGACGATTCCGGTATCCGGTCATTAAGGGTACGCGCAGTCCGTTGGTCAGTATTCATCCTGCACATTGCGTTTACCGGTGATATCCTGTGGCAGGCTGCTCACAGAGCCTGGGATACCCCTGGCAATATCCTTGACGTCAACAATCCAGGCATCGGGAAGTTGACCGCCGACAAATCCCTCATAATCTCCGTTCTCCTTTTTCTCCATGAGGTTGGGTTTCCAGAACAGGT
>JAXDBV010000229.1:0-2500 GCA_034678415.1 Bacteroidales bacterium | reverse complement strand
AAAAGTAATGTTTTTTTAGTTATCACAAAATTTCATCGCGGGGTTTTTTACAACGATTGCTTAAACAGGCATATAGATTATTTTTTTCGTCCTGAAATAATCCTCGCTAAAGTATATGTTCAGCGGGTAAATGGTAGTGTACCGGAGGTAGTTACCCAGTTCCTTCTCTACATCGCCTCCCTTGTAATAAAAAATGCCGTTTGGGAGGTCGTTATCTTTTCCACGGGATACGAGGGATGAAAATTGCTTTGCAAAGGCAGGGAATGTAGTAAGAGCGCGGCACACCACGAAATGGAATTTCCGTGTCAGTCTCTCGGCCCTGTCATTGACGGGGATGACGTTATCCAGGTTGAGGTTTCGGGTGATATTGGTTACCACCTTGATCTTTTTCGTGACTGAATCAACCAGGGTGAAATGGCATCCGGGAAAACAGATGGCGAGGGGTATACCTGGGAATCCTCCGCCGGTACCGATATCAACGATTTCTGTACCATCACGGAACCGGATTATTTTTCCCAGTGCGAGGGAATACAAAATATGCCTTTCATACAAATGGATAATATCCTTTCTGCTGACCACGTTGATCCTGCTGTTCCATTCACAACACAGGGTATGGAACTGCTCCAGCCTGTTGAGTTGCACAGTGCTGAGCATCGGGAAATATTTCCTAATGATTTCCATGGAAGGGGGAGCTGCCGACGGTCACAATTTCGAGTCAGAGCTTTTAAGAATATTAAACAACAGTTCCCTGGCCCTGAAGAGCTGTGCCTTGACGGTGCCGATAGGCAGCTTGAGCTCGTCAGAGATTTCCTCGTAGGAATATTCCTTGAAGTATCGCAGCTCCACCAGGTTACGGTAGCGTGGTTTAAGCTTGTTCACCACATCGCGCATGAGGTGAATCTTCTGGTCTTTGATCATGGTTTCTTCCGGATCCGGTCCTGTTGATTGTATGGTGTTCGATACCCATTCCTGCTCATCTTCCGACTGATCGAGGGAGACATGATTGGTTCTTCGTTTCCTGATATAATCAATGCAGTTATTTGTCGCGATCTTGAAAAGCCAGGTGCTGAAAGCAAAACTGGGGGTATACTGGTCGATGTTCTTGAACGCTTTTCCAAAGGCTTCGATGGTAAGGTCTTCCGCATCGATGGGACTGTTCACCATCTTCAGCAGGAGGAAATAAATGGCATCCCGGTATCGTCCCATCAGTTCGGCGAAAGCTTTCTGATCCCCTGTCTTCGCGGATTCAACCAGTAAATAATCGTATTGTGCTTTTTCGGAAAGATTGGGACTTATTTCCATCGATGCTTTTTTGATGCGACCAGGTTCATAAACACAAGCGTAAGATTGATTAGCGGCATACCTATCTCATACACTAACGGATATAAAATAAATAAATTTTTCTCTTTCAATCGTGTGGCGGTTATTTTAAAAATCCACAAAGTAATGAACAACCGGGCGGCGAAGAGGGCCAGTACAGGGATGAGATATGCCTGCCAGATCAGCAGGATCACGAAGGCGGCATACACGATATAACGGCTCAGCGGTTCGATGATCAGCAGGAACCTGGTGGAAGGTTTGTAGTACCATGCTGAAGTGAGGTGTCTGCGTTTCTGCCTGAACCAGGCGGAAACGGTTTTTTCTGCTTCCGAACGGGTATGCGATTCAGGCTGAAAGGCTATCCTTGTATTTGCTTTCACGGCATGATGGTTCACGAACAGGTCATCATCGCCCGAGTCTATATGACTATGGTTGGCGAAGCCGCGATGGTTGAAGAAGGTGGATCGGCGGTACGCCAGGTTCCGCCCCACACCCATATACGGTCTGCCTGCCAGGGCATATCCCAGGTACTGCATGGCGATGAACAAGGTGTCGAGCCGGATCATTGTGTTCAGGAATCCCCGGGCCGGCTGATACCCACCGTATCCAAGCACAAACTCGGTAGTAGGAGTGAAATGCCCGACCATATTCCTGATCCACTGGTTGCTGGCCGGTGTACAGTCGGCATCAGTGAGTAGCAATATATCGTTTTTCGCTGCTTTGATGCCAATGGTCAGGGCAAGCTTCTTCCCGTGCCTGAATTTCTCATCTTTCCTGATGGTGGTATATATCAGATGCGGATATTTCTCCTTCAGTCCGGCCAGCACAAGATCCGTATCGTCATCAGAACAGTCGTTCACCACCACAACCTCAAAAGCGGGATAATCCTGTTCAAGGATGAGAGGCAGGTTCTGTCTGAACCGGTTCGCTTCATCCCTTCCACAGATGACCACCGATACCGCCTCCTCCTGTTCCGGCCTGAGGGTGCCGGTTCTCCATGCCACGCGTGAGAAGATGAACAGATAAAAGAACAGCTGCACGGCCACGGCCAGTGCATACAACACGAAAACGGACAGTACAACTGTTTCAAATGTTATCACCACGTTCACCCAGGTAAACAGACCGCAATTTTATCAAACATTTTACGGTTTAACAAAGTTCTTTTCAACTAAATACTAAC
>JAXDBV010000228.1:0-18316 GCA_034678415.1 Bacteroidales bacterium | reverse complement strand
ACGTTCAGGATGAGCATTGTCCTGATCATACTTGTTTCCGTCACACTGGGATACCTTTTTGGCAGCACGCATGGATTTCTTGGCAGCGGTCTCGGAGGAGGTCACGGGTACGTGGTCAGCCGTTGGCTAAATGCCTTTGTAGGAATGATCGGCACTGCCTTTATTCTTTTCATTGCCTGGCTGGCATTCACCCTGTTCACGTTCAACTCATCTCTCGACAGGATAAAAGCACTGGCACGCATGATCCTGGCGGGGAAAAGGGCGGTACAGGCCGAACAGAGCACTGTTGAGGAAGAACAGACGGAAGAAGTATCCCGGACGGATACCGTTGCCCTGAAACCGGAGATCCGTATGGAGGAAACGGAGGACCCGGCGGAAGAACAGGTGGTATTGCGCAGCACCGACGAGGTGGAGATGACGGTTGAAAAGCGCAGCGGTAACGGTGACCAGGTGGACGAGACCATGTACATGGGGAGTGTGGGTGATGTGTACGATCCTACCCTTGAACTGTCGAGGTACCAGTTCCCTCCCCTTCATCTTCTAGAGGACCACAGCTCCGGTGAGTCGGAGGTAAGCGAGGAGGAGCTGATCAACAACAAGAACAGGATTGTAGAGACGCTGGCCAACTATAAGATACAGATCGACAAGATCAAGGCTACCATTGGCCCCACAGTCACCCTGTACGAAATCGTACCGGCTCCCGGTGTTCGTATCTCACGGATCAAGAACCTGGAAGATGATATTGCCCTGAGCCTATCGGCCTTGGGAATACGCATCATAGCGCCTATTCCGGGGCGGGGCACCATCGGCATTGAAGTACCCAACAACAAGCCGGAGATCGTGTCGATGCGGTCGCTCATCACGTCGAAGAAATTCCAGGAGACCAGGGCCGAGCTTGCTGTCGCCCTGGGAAAAACAATATCGAACGAGACATATGTGATTGACCTTGCCCGCATGCCCCATATTCTTGTTGCGGGAGCCACAGGACAGGGAAAATCGGTCGGCCTGAATGTGATCATCACATCGCTTCTTTACCGGATGCATCCGTCGCAGCTGAAGTTCGTGTTCATCGATCCAAAAAAGGTTGAACTGACTCTCTATTCGAGGCTGGAGAAACACTTCCTCGCCACTATCCCCGGTATTGATGATCCCATCATCACCGATACACAGACTGTAATCCATACCCTCAACTCGCTGACTGTCGAGATGGAGCAACGATATAACCTTCTGAAAAGTGCTGAGGTGAGAAGCATCAAGGAATACAACGACAAGTTCATTGCCCGTCGCCTGAATCCGCAGAAGGGGCATCGTTACCTGCCCTACATTGTGCTTGTGGTGGATGAGTTTGCCGATCTCATCATGACCTCGGGCCGCGAGGTGGAGATACCGCTGGCACGCCTGGCACAGAAAGCCAGGGCTATCGGCATCCACATTATTATTGCCACCCAGCGTCCCTCGATCAATATCATTACGGGAACCATCAAGGCCAACTTCCCTGCCCGCATAGCCTACAGGGTCACCTCCATGATGGACTCAAGGACGATCCTTGACACCCCGGGTGCGAACCAGCTGGTGGGCAGGGGCGACATGCTGTACCTCTTTGGCAGCGAGCTCATTCGCCTGCAGTGTGCGTTCATCGATACCAAGGAGATCGACAGGATCACCGCATGGATCTCCGACCAGCAGGGGTACCCTACAGCCTTCCTCCTGCCTGAGTCAAGCGAGGAAACCACCACCGAAATGGACGATTTTGATCCGAACAAGATCGATCCCCTGTTCGAAAAGGCAGCCCACATGGTTGTGTTGTCACAGCAAGGCTCCACCTCCCTTATTCAGCGTAAGCTGGCCATCGGATATAACAGGGCGGGACGGATCATTGATCAGCTGGAGGCAGCAGGGATCGTTGGTCCGCCGGAGGGAAGCAAAGCCAGACAGGTTTTGATCCCCGATGAATACACTTTGGAACAGTTTTTGAAAAACTTTAATCCGGAACAGGAACTGATTCCCTGATCCCAACGTACCATGAAAAAGGCACTATTCATAACATCCTTTCTTGTATTGCCATTTATCCTTCAGTCACAGGACGATCCTGCAGCCCGCACACTGATGGATGAACTGGCGAAAAAGGCAGAGTCATATGCATCCTTCAAGGCCGACTTTGTCATCACCACTATCGATCTGCAGGATAAAAGCGAGACCAGTGATAAAGGCACCATCTTTATCAAGGAGAACAAATACCTGCTTTACATGCCTGGGATGAACACATACTACGACGGGAAAACCGTATGGACCCACCTTACCGACGTACAGGAGGTGAATATCACGGAACCGGGAAAAGACAACAGCTTCCTCTTTGGCAACCCGGGTCAGCTGTTCACCTTCTACCAAAAGGATTTTAAATGCTTTTACTCGGGCGACGCCGAGGTAAACGGAAAGAAGCTGAAGATGATTGAACTGGTACCCGTGGATCTTAAAAAAGAATATTCAAAGATCAAGATCTGGGTGGATGATCAGGCGCTGGAGATGAAATCGATCAGGTATTACGGTAAGAACGGATATCATTACACGATAGATATAAAGGATTTTAAGACCGGGCTCAGCCTGACGGATGATTTTTTCATATTCGACCCTAAAAAACATCCTGAGGTGGAAATGATTGATATGAGGTAGGCATCAACGGAAGGATGAATCATCGGGTTCCTGTTACAGGAGCGGACTTCTGTTATCCATCTTGCCTTCTCATTCGATGAAGCTGAGCGCAACGATGTACAGCAACATTTCACATGTTTCGACCAGGCATCCGTTGATGTCCCTCCGGGTTTCGCGGCCTTTCGCTTTTCTCTGCGCAGAAAGATACAGCTGCGGCTATTCATAACGACTGCCAGGCAGCAGTCATGCATGCGGATAGGCGATACGCGTATGATAGATATTAACCAGGCGTCTTTTGAAAATCATTTTGATCTCGTTGATATGCCGGAAGGTTATATCGGCATCGGTGAACTGTTCGTCGGCAATCAGTCCGTTGATAATATTTTCTACCATTCGTTCAATTTCTTCCTGCCCTGGATTTCTCAGGCTCCGGCTGGCTGCCTCCACGGCATCGGCCATCATGAGGATAGCCATGGCTCGTGAGAATGGTTTTGGTCCCGGATAGCTGAACAGTCCGCGTTCCAGATTGTTCTCAAGGTTCTTGTTCAGATATGAGGTGTAGAAAAAGCGTACCAGGTTTGTTCCGTGGTGCGTACGGATAAAGTCAATGATTTGTGTAGGGAGGTTATACCGGCGGGCCATTTCCACACCTTTCCTTACATGATCGGTGATGATTTTTGCACTTTCCCCCGATTCGAGCTGATCGTGGGGGTTGATGCCATCGGTTTGGTTCTCAATAAAATACATAGGGTTTGCCATTTTCCCTATATCATGGTACAGGGCTCCTGTCCTTATGAGCAGCGGATTACTTCCCGTCCTTGTAGCCGCTTGTTCCGCCAGGTTTGCCACCTGTAAGGAATGCTGGAAGGTGCCGGGAGCTTTCTCAGCCAGTTCCCTCAGCAGGGGCTGATTGGTATCCGACAGTTCGACCAGCCTGGCATCCGACAGGAATCCGAAGAATTTTTCAAAGACATACATCATCGGGTAAGAGAGGAGGATAAGCACACCGTTCCCGGCAAACATTAAGAAGGTTTTCCACTGGATATGAGAGACACTGCCTTCCTGGATCAGAGCCATACCGAAAAACACCACCGAATAGGCGAGGAAGATGTAAATAGCCGTCATAAAGAGTTTACCCCTCCTGTAGATCTTTGTCAGGCTAATAATAGCGATGATGCCGGCACAGAAGGAAAGGAACACATATTCAAACGAGTTAGGTACGAGGAATGCTGTGAGCAGGATGGTCACCATGTAAACAAAGATCGACAGCCGTGTATCATAGAACGTACCGAGGATGATGGGTACAATGGCGACGGGTATGAGATAAACACTGGCGATACCGGTTTTTAGCACCACGGCGGTGATCCCATAGAACAGCAGGACCAACAGGAGGATGAACGAAGATTTCACTTTGTTCTGCAGCACCTCTTTCCGGAAATTGAGCAGGAACAGGTAAATCGCCAGGAACATGGAGAATGCCAGGATGGTTTGTCCGAGCAGAATGATCAACCGTCCGTAACTCCCGAGCCGCCGTTCGTATTCAATCCGGTAGGATTCCAGGACCATGAATTTCCAGTCATCCACCAGTTCTCCTTTGGCAATGATCCTCTCTCCGGTCTGAACCATACCCCTGGTCAGTGATATTTCGCCGATGGCTTGTTGCAGCACTTTATGCGACATTTTCTCATCATAGAAAAGGTTTGGCTCGATCAGTTCCTCCAGGCTCAGATCATTCAGAAAAGACACCTCGTCATGCATATCCGGCGCAGCACTCATCAGCCCGTACTGCTCAAGGAAATACTCATAGGCCGTTTTCCGGGTAAAGACCTGTGATGTATGGATCTCATGTGCCAGGGGACCACGCATAACTACCATCAGGTCATCCTTGTTGGTGGCCTTGTTCAACAGGTCGGATGATTCAATGATCCCGGTATTAAACACATGGGACAGCAAGAAAACAGCCCTCTGGTATATTCTTTCTTTCCTGGTCATCAGCATCGCCGTTTCACGGTTGGTGGTATCGGCAAGTACAGAATCGGTCAAGCCGGGCATGCCGGCCAGGTGTTTCTTCCAGACCGATTCAAAGGTAGTTCCCAGGATGGCCAGCTGTTTTGGCAGTAATGTGGTATCAAGGTTGAAATAGGGTTTTGACTCACGCTCCAGGCTGTCACGGGTATAGGCTATTTCCTCCCCGGCTTTATAGATGGGAAAATCATACGGGGCAATCAGAACATCTTCCATCCATGGTTTCCCTTTCTGGTATTCATGCCTGAATCTACCTTCCCTGGGAAGCAGGTATACCACCAGCACAAGACTCATGATAACAAAGAATCCGCGATAGATGGATGAGAAATGGCTGAGTATATATCTGCGTAATGATCTCATGAAGAATGTCCGGCGAATTGAATCATCACAAATGTAAATATTTTATTTATTGAAAAATCAAACAACACCGTGACCATAATGTTCATTGCTATTCATTTAATAATAAGATCATTGAATTAAGGAATGCATGTTGACGGCGGGGTGAAATACACACGGTTTCCGTGAATCAGGACCGGTGATGATCCATCCTGGTACCACCGGCAGAACGATTCAGCATCCGAACAACAAAACTATTTCATACCTTTGGACAAACACATAGACTGGTATGAAATACGGTCTGCCGGCAGTCAGTATCCTTCCTGTACGTGCGGAGCCATCGGAACGGAGTGAGATGGTAACCCAGATGCTTTTCGGAGAAGTCTGCGAGGTTCTTGAGGTGATCAGCCGCTGGATGAGGGTTAGTCTCAAGCCCGATCACTACGAGG
This sequence comes from Bacteroidales bacterium, assembly GCA_034678415.1. Lineage (GTDB taxonomy): Bacteria > Bacteroidota > Bacteroidia > Bacteroidales > VadinHA17 > JAXDBV01. Next base: position 12,857 of record JAXDBV010000228.1, on the reverse strand, counting down.
GATGGGTCAGAGCAGCACTTGTCGTTCCGTTAGACGAAGATCCCGACCGGAAGAATGATGTATGGCTCACTGACAGGATCATGGAGGTGGAGGAGCACACCACGGGAGGTATCTGGTTGCTACCCCCTGGCAGCCGTCTCAGGGGTGTCAACAGGAGCACAGGGTTGTTTGATCATGGCAGTTACAGGTTCAGGATCAGGGGACAGCTGCCCGGTACGCCGGAACCTGCAATACCGACGGTGGTTACACTGGCCAGACGCTTTCTCGGGGCACCATACCTGTGGGGCGGTAAGACTCCTTTTGGTACCGACTGTTCAGGACTGGTACAGGTTGTATTTTCCATCATCGGCATTGACCTGCCAAGGGATGCAGGAAAGCAGGTCGATACAGGTAAAAACGTGGGATTTGTACAGGAAGCCCTGCCGGGTGACCTGGCATTCTTTGAAAATGAGCGGGGACTGATCTCCCACGTGGGTATTATTTCAGAAAAGGGAAAGATTATTCATGCTTCGGGTATGGTGAGAGAGGATATCCTTGATACGGAGGGGATCTATGATCCCGCTACGAAGACTTACACCCACAGGCTGCGTACCATCAAGTCCGTCCTGGAAAACAGTTCCATCGGTATAACGCAATAATCCGAACAACAGTGCGAAGAGATATTGTCACACTGATTGCAGTAATTTTTGTTCTGGGTATCATATATCTTTTGTTGCGTCGCACCGCCATGAAACGGATGCAGAGGCTGAAAGGCCGCAACAGGTTCAGGAGGGAGTATTGAAATGATGTTTACCTATTCACATCCACGTCCGGCCCTGACAGCCGATTGTATTATCCTCCGCCGGAGGAATGATGAGACACAGGTGTTGCTGGTCTGCCGTAATCATCCGCCATTTGAAGGAATGTGGGCGCTTCCCGGGGGGTTCATGGAGGAGGATGAGAAGTTGTCACAGACAGCTGCCAGGGAGCTGTTTGAAGAGACCGGCCTGGAAAATATTACACTTCATCCCTTCCGCGTTTACGATGCTCCCGGGCGCGATCCCAGGGGACGTACCGTAACACTGGTGTTCTGGGGGACGGCTGATGATCCTGACACTGCTGTCCGTCCTTCCTCGGATGCCAGGGATGTGCGCTGGGTTCCCCTCAGCCAGCTCCCTCCCCTCGCCTTTGATCATGCACAGATCCTGGAAGATTTTTTTGCATCCATGAAAACAGCGCAATACCCTCCGGCCTCTGATCCGCAACTATCAAAATATCTGTGAACCTGATGATAATACACGTACGGTCCATCATCAAGGATGGATCTTCACCAGAACAGGAAACAATTATCGGCAGTCAGGAGGAAATATATTATTATTCCGAGGGTGCGGAAACCGGTCACAAACTTTTATAATATCTGACAACCCTGAGCACATCTTCAGCCTCTCTCATATTGATTTTCTCGTTTTTGATGTATTGGGTTAGCTCGTCCTGGTGATCGGGAAACACGGTTAACATCTTGCTGATTTTTTTAACAGGAGTGATGTTTTCTCCTGTCATTAAATAAAATCTGTCAGGCTTTTGAATGAAACGTGGAGGCCTGGCTGACTGGTACGGACCGGCAGACTGTGGTTGCTCGAAAATGACGTTCATGTGACATAACAAGCTAACCTCTCCCCTGAGAAGCACCTCATAATAGGTTTTTTTGCCTGTTGCATTCTCCGGTGCATAAATAAAATTCCTGTCATTGATTGTGATCACTTTAACATCCCCCGGATCTGAAAAAGTACAGATATCCCCCTGCGGTGTTTCGAATTCAATCTCCTGTGCATAAATATTGTACCGGAGCGGTCCCCGGAACTCCTTACCATCATTGAGAATAAACATGCCATCCATGAAATCCCTTGATAAGTATGGATTCCCGTCGATCTTGTCCATCTCTTTCCTGACAGAACGCAGGTAGAGCCCTTCCGATTTTACATTATTCAGCCAGTCATTTAAATTCGTCCTGTCCACTGCAGATACGCTGATTTGTTTATCCTGCGCTGCACTGTCAGAAAATATGAACAGGAGAACGATACAGGAAACCAGGCTGGTCAGGTTTTTCATATGTGTAAATTTTGTTCGCAAAAGTACCAATTAAACGATGAAAAATGCTTCTTCCCATAAAAATTTTTTCTATACCGGTTATGCAGTTTTTTTATATTCCGGGAAGGTTAAGAAAGGCAAACACCGGGCAGGCATACCATCGCCACCCTTCTTACAGGAAATGGAACGGCAGTCAATGATTTATGAATGGAATCCGTCAACGTTAATAAAAGCGCAGAGGATCACACGGGCAATCCCCGATTATTATAAGACCGCATGATACTATGGATAAAACGCGCATCCTTCATATCAGTCTTCCGGCCCCGGATGAAACCATCCGGCTCCTCATGATGGCTGGAAAAAACGCTTTGGAAAACAGGAGAATCCGAATATTTTCTTCTCAAAAGGATCACGGGCAAATGTACAGCATGTCCTGTCACAAGGGAAAAGATTTTTTTGTTTTACCGGATTTTTGTACTTTTAGCGGCTGTATCACTTTTAATATATAACTGATACACAATTATTTATAATAACCACACACGGTTCATACAGGCACATTACTACTATGTTGGAAAACAGTTCAGGGAAGCTATCACTGCCAAAGGTTATCTGGTTCACGGGACTTCCCGGGTCGGGCAAGACCACGCTTGGACAAGGCCTTACGGAAGCGTTGCGGAAGAAAGGGATCCTTTCATACATGCTGGATGGCGACCGGTTACGTAACGAGGTGAATGCCGGGCTCGGATTCAGCGATGAGGACCGGCAGGAAAACATCCGCATTGCAGCATGGATCGCCAGATACCTGCATGAGAGCGGTGTGAATGCCATCTGCTGCTTCGTAAGCCCCACGGAGAAAATCAGGGATATCGCCCGCGACATTATTGGAAAAGATAACATATGTATGGTATATGCATCGGCTCCGTTAGATGTATGTGCAAAACGACAGAAACAGGATCTTTACCGTCAGGCCAGAGAGGGCACTCTCCGGGAGTTTACCGGTATCAGCGCCCCTTTTGAAGAACCCGTTGGTCCCGATCTGGTGATCGATACTGCCGGATTCACGGTGGAACAATCCCTGCAAATGATCACTGATCATTTCCTCTAATGGATTGTTATTGGATCAGTACATTGTTGAAGTAACTCTTGCCGTAAGGTATCATGATACGATAAACCATGAATCATTACCATTTAAATCACCTCCGGGAACTGGAATCCGAATCGGTCTATGTAATAAGGGAGGTAGCAGCACAGTTTGAGAGGCCAGTCCTTCTTTTCTCGGGAGGCAAGGATTCCATCGTGATGTATCACCTTGCCAGGAAAGCCTTCTGGCCCTCGCGTGTGCCGTTTCCTCTCCTTCATATCGATACCGGCCATAACTTCCCCGAGACACTTGAGTTCCGCGATGAGCTGATGTTGAAGACAGGAGGCACCTGTATTGTGAGGTATGTGCAGGATACCATCAACTCGGGCAAGGTGACCGAGGAGAAGGGCATCAATGCAAGCCGTAATATTCTGCAGACAGTAACATTACTGGATGCCATTGAGGAGTGCAAATTCGATGCTGCGCTGGGAGGCGGCCGCCGTGACGAGGAGAAAGCGCGCGCCAAGGAACGGTTCTTTTCACACCGCGACGAGTTCGGACAGTGGGATCCGAAAAACCAGCGGCCTGAACTGTGGAATATATTTAACGGGAAAAAACTTATGGGTGAGCATTTCCGTGTATTCCCTCTCAGCAACTGGACAGAGATGGACGTATGGCAATACATCCTGATGGAGAAGATTGAGATCCCGTCCCTCTATTTTACCCATAAAAGAAACGTGTTTTTCAGAGACGGGGTATGGCTGGCCGATGCTCCCTTCATGCTTAAGAAACCCGCCGAGGTGGTCGAGGAAAAAGATGTCAGGTGCCGCACCATCGGTGATATAACATGCACCGGTATGGTACTATCCAGGGCTACAACCCTGGAGGAGATCATTCACGAAGTAGCTGCGACGAGAATTACCGAACGGGGAGGAAGGTATGACGACATGCGCTCTGAGTCGGCCATGGAGGACAGAAAAAAGGAAGGGTATTTCTAATACATGTAATATACCGAACCAGCATGAAGAATACTGATGGACCGAATCATTGGGGAAGAACGGGAATAAAGCCTCAGAGCCGTCACAATGCCGGAAATCTTTCGTGCCATTTCATTCCTGAAGATGATCCTGAATGTTTGAGAAAAGTTTTTAATAATACCACAACCCTGTTTCAACCGGGTTCAATTTCGTTTGATGAACATACCTTAGCACAATACTTCACAATTATATGACCAGTAAACATAATGGTTACCTGGATATGCAGCTGCTGCGTTTCACCACTGCCGGGAGCGTGGATGACGGGAAAAGCACGCTGATTGGCCGTTTGCTGTATGACAGCAAGGCTATTTTCGAGGATCAGATGAAAGCGATAGAGCGGGCAAGTGTTGGCCGCGGCGAGGAGAGCGTGAACCTGGCACTGCTCACCGACGGGCTGCGTGCGGAACGGGAACAGGGGATCACCATTGATGTGGCGTACCGTTACTTCGCCACGCCCAAACGTAAATTCATCATTGCCGACACACCGGGTCATATACAGTACACCCGCAACATGGTGACAGGCGCTTCGACCGCCAATATGGCGCTCATTCTCGTGGATGCCAGGAACGGCGTGCTCGAGCAAACCATCAGGCATGCCTATATCGCATCGCTCCTCCGCATCCCCCATGTGGTTCTCTGCGTAAATAAAATGGACCTGGTGAACTATGAACAAGCGACATTCAACCATATTGTGAAACATTTCACAGATGTGGCATCCAAACTGGATATCAAGGACGTAAGGTTTGTTCCCATCAGCGCCAGGCATGGAGATAACGTGGTGGAACGGTCGGTGAACATGCCCTGGTACGACGGGCCAACCCTCATGTTCCTGCTGGAGAATATCTATATCGGTAGTGATTACAACCATGAGTGCCTGCGGTTCCCGGTACAGTATGTCATACGCCCGATGTCGGACAAATACCATGATTTCAGGGGGTACGCGGGGCGTATCGCCTCAGGGATCGTACGGCCGGGTGACAGCGTGAACGTGTTGCCATCGGGAATGAAAACCAGGATCAGGGATATTTACTTTTTTGACCAAAAGCAGGATGTTGCCTTTGCACCCCAATCGGTCACACTTACCCTGGAAGATGATATTGATATCAGCCGCGGCGATATGATTGTTTGTGAGAACCGGGAAATTATGTGTTGCCAGGATTTTGACATGATGATATGCTGGCTCAATATCAAACCAATGCAGCTCAATGGCAGGTATATATTAAGGCATACCACCCGCGAGGTTAAATGCGTGGTGAAGGAAGTGAAATACAAGGTGAACATCCATACCCTGGAAAAAGACACCTCGGATAGTTCCATCGGACTGAATGATATCGGGCGTATCAGGGTGAAAACGTCAAAATCGGTCTATTGTGATCCTTACAGCCACAACAGGGTTACGGGCAGTGTAATACTCATCGACGAGGGGACAAACGTGACGGTGTGCGCGGGAATGATAGTATAAAACAAACCAGATAACGGAACAGGATACGTCGTGTATTGCAGAACCTGATTCTTCGTCAGGCAGGGTTCCTCAATAAAATCTCTAAATATACTCCGTGATCCCAACTCTTGTCTCCGCATTATCGCAGATTGTTCGGGGTTGAGTTCATTCATTACTCTCACCCTAAATTTATCACCCATGCCAGGTGAATAAAAAAGAGGCTGCCTGTTTTCAAGGCAGCCTCTTTATCCATCAGATATTTAAAATTCTATAGCTTTTCCTGCCCTCCGGCCCACCATACTTTATCATTAAAGATATCCACGGATGGCACGTTCGCTTCATTCGATGATTCTTCGCTCAATGCGTATGGAAGCCTGTGCATAAAACCATTGCCTTGGGCGGGATCATTTTTAGGATTATTCATGGTTGGGATGCCTGTTCTCCTGTAATCATGATAAGACTCCATTGCCTCTGCTTCATACATTGCAATGTATTTCTGAGTCATAATTTCATTCAACGGATCGGTAGCAAGCAATGGGGTGACAACATCTGTAAAATATGTTGCTGCCTCTCCGGCTGTCAGTCCTTTCGAGAGGAAAGAAGCCTCAATTGCGTCCTCAAGCGCACCTTGCCAGGTAGCATCACCTGTTCTCTGCTTAGCTTCCGCTTCCAGGAACTTCAGCTCGTAGTAGGTCATCAAAGGCGTTGGCTGAGTCATAGAAAAGACAGTATTCCCAGCTGTAAATTTTGACCTGGAGTAGGTTCCGGATTGTACTTCTAGTGCTTCACCAGGAGGTGCACCAACAAATGCGCCATCTACTGTGGTAAAGCATGCTGGAATTCTCGGATCAGTTCTCGCCTGCATTATATCAAGCAATGTTGTAGACACTGAAAGGTGAGCCCTGATATACCTGAATTCCCACCATGGATTTGCTTTATACAGAGAGGCCTCATATTTATTGAAAAGACAGTCATCTGCATTACTGGCAAATCCGTCGTCAATTAATGCGATGGCCTCATCCAGTCCGTCTGGCTCAACTTCAGACAAACGAACAAGATAACGGACTTTCAATGAGTTGGCAGTTTTGATCCAGGCAGCTACATTGTTTGCCGATGACAAGTGCCCAAAAATATAATCCTTGTCAGTATAAACCTGAGTGGCTTTGCCTAAGTTAACGATTGCATCATCAAGAAGATTAAAAATGTAGCCATAGATAACGGATTGGTTTTCGTAAGCCGGCTTTAGGTTCTCAAGACCCAGGCATGCTTCTGTCCACGGAATTTCTCCCCAAAAGTCTGTACAAACGGCAAGATTGTAGGCAGTCAGGATCTGGGTAATCCCGCGAACCCAGTAGTTATCCGGTTCATCTCCTGAAGCAGGATCAGTTTTTTTCAGAACGGTCTTACAAATTGTAAGAACATTGTACAAACTATTCCAGGGATTGTTATAGGTAGAGGCTGATTGTCCTTCCCTTCTGTCAATATCGGCAGACTGGGCCCAGGTTCCTGCGCTATGTTCAATAAGTACAGTAGCTGTCCAGGCCAGATCAGTTCCTGTTGTCTCGTAAGAGGTCTTAAGGATGATGTCAGGGAGCAGATTCTTGGCATCCATCTGAGTGGTGTTGTTCTGATCCTCATTTACCTCATCCATTATATCTTCAGTGCATGCAAACATTATGAATGCAAATGAAGCGGTCAGTAGGTATTTTAAGATTTTCATTCTCTTTTCTTTTTAAATGAATTAGAAAGTAAGATTTAAATTAATCCCATATGAGGTAGTCTGGGGTAAAGACATATAATCCATTCCTCCCTGCATATTTCCCTGTCCCTGTGATGTTTCGGGATCAAGGTTCGGAAGAGTAGTCCAAAGAAGGATATTGCGCGCAACAAAACCGATTGAAGCTTTCTGAATCAGGATATGCGTAGTATACTTCTTGGGTATTGTAATGTTTATGCCAAGATCCCTGATCTTCACAAATGAGGTTTCATAAACCTGGGCTTCGGGCAGGTTGCTTAATATGGTTGTCTGCAGATACTGGTACGCATGCTCATCACCTGTACCTCCCCTTTCTATGTCGTTTGGTTCTCCATTAGCCTTGTACCCAGGATATATGAACGTGCCCTTACGTCCGTCAGCAGTTTTCTTTGTAGTCCCGTAAAGATCCATCAAACGGTTTGTACCCGAATACATTTCACCACCCTGTTTCCATTCTACGTTACCGAAAATCTCAACCATGTTGAACAGTTTGAATGAATTTGTGACTCCGAGGATAAAATCTGGTGACACATCGCCAATTTTTTTAAACTCACCAATCATTGGCAGACCATAACCGGCAGAACCTTCATTTTCGTTAACCAGAATTCTTCCCTCATCATCACGAACGAACGATTCGCCATAAATAACAGGATATGTATCATTGGCAGAGGCTCTGATATTTGGTGTTACATATCCCCCAAGCGAGATATTCTCCACGCCTTCGGCAAGCTCTATAACCTCTGATACAGCTTTGGTGAAGTTTACTCCAAGGTTCCAGGTTAAGATCTTATGATTAACAGGAACGGAGGTCAGGATAAGCTCATGACCATTGGTCTGCATATGACCGGCATTCATCATGAGTGTACCGTATCCGCTCGATCCTGCTAAAGGCACACCAAAAATCTGGTCGGTTGCGTCCTGCCTGTAGAAACTGTAGTCAATTCCAATTCTGTTTTGCAGGAACTTCAGATCGACACCTAACTCAATATTCGCGGTGTTCTGGGGAACAAGGTTTGGATCGTAAAGTGTCCGGCTTGGTTTATATCCTGATATCCCGGCAAAAGGATATGTCAAACCATAAGACAGAAATCCGCTACCACCACCCCCCGTGATAAAGATAGGCTCAGGGAGGAATGATGAGGCTGCCTGTCCAACTTCAGCGTATGAAGCCCTGACCTTGCCAAAAGACAGAATATTATTGTCCCTGAGCGGGTCAAGCTCGGTAAAGACAAATCCAAGGGAGAATGATGGATAAAAGAAGCCACGATTGCCTCTGGGCATCGATGATACGATATCGTACCGACCGGTAGCATTAAAGAACAGCATGCTTCTGAAGTCGAGAGTCAGGTTGCCAAAAAAACCGGCCGTCCGCCTGTTGTATTTATTATATGAGTTGGTCTGGGTTGTTGTGTTGGACATGCTGTTCCAGCCCGGAGTGGTAAATCCCGATCCTAACTCACTGTAGTACTCACTGTGATTGTGGTCAATTTCATTGCCAAGCAACAATGTAGCATTAAGATCCTGAGTGAACTGATGGTTAAAACTCGCTGTTAACAGAGAGTTAACGATACGACGAGTAACCCCATAGTTGTTAATACGGCCTCCTGTGGGTTGTACAAAAGCATAATTCCGGTTGGAAGGAGTTGGCAATGTTGCCGCCGTCGAGATCATGTTGGCGTGACCAACCTCCTGATAATCTTCATTATTAGTTGTATAACTATCTATGCCAATCTGGTACTTGATATTAGCCCAGGCTGTTGGTTTGAATTCCAGATAGGTATTTCCGAAAAAGCGCTTGGTAGCCTCGTAATAATGGTTATTCACAGTAGCCCAATTAGGGTTTACACCAACACCCGTGCGATAACTTATCTGGCGGTAGCGGGCATATGTTCCTTCAGGTACGTGGAAGGGTGTACCCATCAAATCAAATGAAGGAGGTGCACCGTATACAGCAAATAACCAGCTGTCATTACCCGAAGGAAGCTTCTTGATGTTTATGTCTGCAAAGTTCCCTATAAAACCAAGATTCCACTTTTGGGCTAACCGAAAATCTCCGGCAATTTTACCAGTGTACCTGTCCATTCCGGTACTTGGAATAATACCAGTCTGATTGGTAGCTCCAAAACCAACTGAATAATTTCCAAATTGATTGGCACCGCTGACATTCAGACTGTTATTATAGGTATATCCATTGTCTTTAAAAAATTCTTTGGGATTATTATGCCCCTTTGGAACTACCCATTCGTTTTTATAGGGATCGAAAAACATACCTGACTGGCCCTGGGTGTTTCCTCCATAAACGGTATGTTCAGGTAGCGAACTGATCAGTGGTCCCCATGAGTAACTATTCCCTACTGCATAATTACCATTCGTTCCTTGCGCATATTCTGTCTGCATCTCCGGGAGACGGGAGACTACATCAGCCGTAAAATTCGAGGAAAAGCTGACAACCGGTTTACCCATTGCTGAGCCTCTTCCCTTTTTAGTGGTGATGATGATTACACCATTGGAAGCTCTAAGCCCGTAGAGTGCAGCGGCTGCCTGTCCCTTAAGTACGTTTATAGACTCAATATCATTGGGATCAATGTCCAATGCACGGTTTGAGAAAGCTGTACCCGTGACATTTGAGCCATAGTCGCTATCACTGGAAATTGGCATCCCGTCAACAACATATAACGGGCTGTTGCTGCCGCTAAATGACCTGGCTCCGCGGATCATGACCTGCGATGGAGCACCCGGCATACCTGATGATTGCCTGATTTCCACTCCGGCCACCTTACCAGAAAGAGAAGTCATGACGTTTGGGTTGGAGGCCTTGACCAGGTCATCACCTTTAACGTCCTGAACGGTGTATCCAAGCGCTTTCTTCTCACGGGTGATGCCAAGCGCCGTGACTACAACTTCCTCCAATCCGACCACATCTAATTTCATGATGACATCAATTTTGGTTCTTCCGCCAATCTCAATCTCCTGCTTCCTCATACCGATGTAGCTGAAGACAAGAGTTCTGGCTCCATGGGGGACAGTCAAAGAATACTCACCATCAGTATCGGTGAGGGTTCCGAATGTCGTCCCCTTGACTGTTACTGAAACTCCAGGTATTGGTAAGCCATCCTCCTGGCTTGTGACAATACCAGAGATCTGTACTGTCTGCCCTTGCGCAAGCGCTACAGAGGCAAATGCCAATACAAAAATCGTTAGGATCTTTTTCATAGTTTGAATTGTTTAGGTTATAATCATTACTTATCTCATTTGTCATCTTTAATGATGACAGGAATGGACATTTCATTTCATTATCCTCCTGTTCCTGCCTGCAGTCACGAAGACGGAACAGAGAACCTAATACCCGGGCTTACTCTTCCCGTGCCTACCCACGGAAAGGATCCCTCAAGTGTTTGTTACTGGGGCCCATCCCTGTTGGTGATGATCTTAGGGAAGAACCCATCATATGATCCCCGTTATTCCGGCCTCCGGAGTCCTGGGAGGAGCCGTCATTACGCGGAACTCATACCCCCTCCTGCCGGTTATGGATAAAGCATGTCCGCAACATAACGGTTTCCCTTTCCCGGAACATGGAAACCGGAAAGGATCTGTTACGCAACCCTGATTCCCTTCTGTACTGGTGTACAGAAAGGATATGGTTTAGATTTTACACTGCCCTCCCCACAAAATGATGATAGCCTGGAAGAGCATCGACCATAATTCCCGTTCATTCCGTTCCGGCATCCATTTCACGTGAATGAACAGTTATTAAGCAAAGTTCCCATCCTTTCCCGTTATATGGGGAAAGAGCCTTTTGGGCACCGTTTCCGCTCTTTCCAAAAGCTTTGAAATCAGGAGAGAGCGGTGAAGAAACCACTTTCCTTCCTCTGCCTGCGCAGGGAAAGAAATTATTCACTTATCGATACCCGTTCCTGTGAAATGATCAGTGTTGGAAATGCTTCTACTGAACCTGTGTGCAATTTCCCATGATACATTTGCACAGGAAAGAGCATTCATATTTTTCTCAGCCGTTCCAAAATTAAACAAACTGTTTTAATAAACAACATTTTTTAAAGGTTTTTGAGCAGGTAACCGTCAGTGATATATCGATACCATTGAAAATCAATTTTTTATCATTATATTTCAACAAGGTTTTTATTTGTTACTCATTAATTATCATAATGTTACCTCTTTCTTACAGGAGGATTCCTCATCTCACTGCATGATGATAAAATGACATATAAAATCTTCTTGTAAATCATTGCATTAAACGATACCGGCAATCCAACTGTCTGTCGCGGGAGAATATCATTTTTATTATTCAGCTTACAATCAATTAAATACAAATTTTCATTCTCATAATTCGTACTGGTTGTGCATTCATAACGTACTATACTATGCAATATGTTCGCATCCTCAAGTATTTATGTAAATCAAAAGTGATTAACCTTAACTACAATGTTGAAGACCAGAACAGGGATTGTGAATTAAGAATAGCTCAGGTTTCTCTATATTTGCGGCGGAATATTACGGGGCAGGCCTCCGGTAATCCATCCCTGCCATGCTCCCGACCGTTTCATTTAGATAATCACGGTTCCGTTTCAATTTTTAACCGTGCATCATTCTGGATCATTGGAAAGGAAGGAATATCCTGGAAATAAAAGAAGGTCATTAAACTCACGAATGCCATGGGCCACCGGGGAATGGAGGAGGGGCTGTTGTGAATGAAAATCACACAAAAAAAAAAAGAGGGTGCCTCTTTTGAGACACCCTCTTTTTTTTAATGTACCAAATACTATTTATTCTTCACCGGTGGTTTCGGCAGGGTATTCAGCATTACCGGCAATGTGGCGGATTTTTTAGGAGGAAGATCCAGTGTCACATCAGCGGTAAAGTAAGGCGCTGGCAGATAATCCGGATAATTGTCTTCAGCCAGACCAACCGTCTCACCTTCGTAATAAATATCATACGTAATAATCAGGTGCGGGCTCTCACCGCTGCAGTTTTCCCACTTACCCCCTCCTTCAATCTCATACCTGTAAGGATCACCGTCGTATTCAGTGGTAAAGATATATTGTCTCGGTATATCCACTTTACCGGTACTCACATCCACAAACATACTAATGGTACCGCCCTCTATCACATCTTCACTCCACCAGTCTTCAATTAATCCTTGGTTCATGCCCGAAACCGCAAGGTGGGTGGCATCGATGACCGCTGTGGTAATGATACTTTCGTACCAGGCATCTTCACCTGACCATGATCCCACCATGTCTTCGATCTTCTCATTGGGAAGCGGACAGAACTCATTGACGATAATCTCAAAGTTTGACGGTTCATCGTTCGCTGATCCGAGGTGTGTCTCGTTACAGGTCAGTGTAATGGTATCGCCAACATTATCCTGGGTTACGCCGAGGCTTATCGCCCATGGATTACTTGTAGCTGCTATTGTTCCGTCGGACGAAGTCCAGGCATAGGTAGATCCATCCCTGT
>JAXDBV010000227.1:0-5159 GCA_034678415.1 Bacteroidales bacterium | reverse complement strand
TGTAGGCGTGATCCATACGTCCTGGGGTGCGACCGCCGCCGAAACATGGACCAGTGCACAAACCATCAGGAACAATCCGGATCTTAAAGACCATCTGGCCGAACTGTTGATATTGGACAGTGACAGTTTCATGAAAAATGTGAAAAAGCCGAATATGTATCCCACGCTGTTGTTCAATGGCATGATCAATCCGCTGGTGCCTTATGGAATCAGGGGAGCGATATGGTACCAGGGAGAATCGAATGCTGCAAGGGCCAGGCAGTACGAAAAGATATTCCCTGACATGATCAACGACTGGCGCAGGCATTGGGGACAGGGCGATTTCCCGTTCCTTTTTGTGTCGCTGGCCAATTTCAGGGAACCATGCTCCGCTCCGTGTGAAAGCGCATGGGCTGAACTGCGCGAAGCACAAACAAAAACACTGCGGCTCCCTAACACGGGAATGGCGGTTGCCATCGACATCGGAAAAGCCGATGATATCCATCCCGGAAATAAACAGGATGTGGGGAAACGACTGGCACTGAATGCCTTGAAAATAGCGCATAATAAAAATGTAGTGTATTCCGGCCCTATCTATCAGTCAATGGAAATAAAAGATGGTATGGCACACATTCGATTTAACCATGTTGCTGATGGTTTAGTGGCTAAGGATAAATACGGCTATGTGAAAGGGTTTACCGTTGCGGGGGAGGATCGTGTGTTTCATTGGGCCAGGGCAAGGATTACCGATACAAATACCGTTGTGGTCTTTTGCGATGTCGTGAAAAATCCGGTCGCCGTGAGGTATGGATGGGCAGATAATCCCGACGATGTGAACCTCTATAACAGCGCAGGATTACCTGCCAATCCGTTCCGCACCGATGATTGGCCGGGCATCACACAATAATTAATAATACAATATGTTGATGCAACGAACAGGAGTCCCCCGGTTTTAACATGGAATAAAACAATAACCCGTTTTTTCTTTTATATCGTCATACAATTTAAATGCCTGGGAAAACAATAAGACAACGACTTTTAAAAAATCTCCGTTCTGCACTCAAACACTGATCATATATAATAACTGAAAACTTTTCGACATGAGAAGTCTGGTGAAAATATTTGTTCTGTCCTTGCTTATTGTTCTGACGGCATTCCGGAATACGAGTGACACCGGTTCTGCCCGGACAGAACTTCAGGGATGTGCTTCCTTTGTTGTTCCCCTGCATCAGGATGTAATGATACCTGTCGGAGTGCAGGATGTGAAAGCAGGCGGGGAAATCGGAAGAAGGGTCGATATAACTATAAAGAATAATTTGTTGCAATTAAACATTGATGGCGACTTTCTTTCCTGCTTCCGCAAAAAAGACCAGACAGGGGGGTATGTCGGCATCGGGAAACTCATTGACGCGACGGTAAGATTTGCCGCTTACAGCCGTGACCCCGAAGTATTACGACTTAAGCAATACCTCGTCGGGGAGCTAATAAAGACCCAGGAGGGTGACGGGTATATCGGGGGATTTATTAAAGAAGCACGCATGCGCAAGGAATGGGATATCCATGAGATGGCATATATCATTTACGGCCTGGTTAAAGATTATGAATATTTCAATAACCAGGAAGCCCTCAAATCAGCCACCCGGATTGCTGACTATATCATCCTGCACTGGCCGTTATTCAGTGCTGATTATGAAAGGAATGCTTACAAGGGAAACCATCTGGTGACATTAGGCCTCGACAGGGCTGTTTTATCCCTGTATTCCCACACGGAAGACAGGCAATACCTCGATTTCCTTACGGATACCATGCAAATTGACAACTGGGATTTGGGAATCAACATCGGGAATCCTGCTATTTCAGGCCACATCTATTCGTACCTGGCGCGTTGCCTGGCCAAACTAGAACTATACCACCTCCGGAAAGATGACAGACTCCAGGACCATGCCATGCGGGCACTACGGTTTTTAAAGGAACAGGATGGCATGTTGATTACAGGTGGGGCAGGACATGGGGAAAGCTGGGCAAATAATCAGGATGGCAGGTACCATTCCGGGGAAACCTGTTCCACAGCGTACCAGATCCGCTTGTTGGAGTACCTGATGCGCATGTACGGTGATCCTGTTTACGGCGACCTGATGGAACGAACCATATTCAATGAACTGTTTGCCGCCCAGTCTCCCGACGGAAGAATGATCCGATACTTTACCCCCATGGAAGGGGAACGTGAGTATTTCGATAAAGACACGTATTGCTGCCCCAATAATTACCGCCGGATCATTTCCGAATTGCCGTCCATGATATTTTATAATTACAAACAGGGGATTGCCATCAACCTGTATACGGCTTCAGAAGCTGAAATAAAACTGCAGAACGGGCCAACCGTTTCTATCATACAAGAAACGGACTATCCCGCTTCAGGTTTGGTGAAAGTCATTATCTCCCCATCAGAGCCATCCGCTTTCCCTGTCAGCCTGAGGATACCTTCCTGGGCACATGAAGCTGAGGTGTCGGTTAATGGAAATGTCACACTATCTGCGGAAGCAGGGTCATTTTTTACCGTAAACCGCCGTTGGACCAAAGGTGATACATTAACATTAAACCTGCCCATGGAGTGGCGCTTTGTGAAAGGACGCCAGCGCCAGGCAGGACGTTTTGCCATCATGCGGGGCCCTGTTGTGTATTGCCTGAATCCCGGATTAAACAAACTGCTCGAATTGAATATTACCGATGATCCCGGAAGAAACAAGCTTGACGAGCGATCAATAAAAGGTCCTTTCCCGGATGATGCAATCAGGCCCGGCGGTACCATCTGTAAAATCAATACAAGAAAAAAAGATCAGTCGACCTATGATTATGAACTGATTTTTACTGAATTTCCCGATCCGCAGGGAACGGTGTGCTACTTCTATTTAAGGAACAGCCTGGCCGGAGTGGATGATGAATTGTTGGGGGGTGACTGAAATTACTCATTAGTGAAAATACAGGATAAAATCCGTGTAATGGCTACAAGAATATTATAATATCCAGAATTACAGAACCATTTGATAATCCTCTAAATGTAAATTGTATGAAAAAGATCAACCTGTTTTTTCTGTTCCTGTTGATAATGAATGTGAACTTGCCTGCACAGCAAGGGCCGTTCACTGAAACAGGTGAGCAAAAAATGCAACGTATGGCGTGGTGGACCGCCGACCGGTTCGGTATGTTTATTCACTGGGGTATTTATGCCACCCATAGCAGGAAAGCATGGGCCAAAAAGTATGAAAGGATGACTAATGAGGACTACCAGAAGTATTTCGACAACTTCCATCCTGATCTCTATGATCCCGCCGAATGGGCAAGGATTGCAAAACAAACGGGGATGAAATACGCGGTGATCACCACCAAACATCATGACGGGTTCTGCCTGTTCGATTCGAAATTTACCGATTATAAAGCCACCAATACTTCCATCGGCAGGGATCTGATAAAAGAGTGGGTGGAGGCGTTCCGGGCAGAAGGACTGAAAGTGGGGTTTTATTACTCACTGCTCGACTGGCATCATCCTCATTACATCATCGACAGGAACCACCCTCAGAGCGGTTCATCCGCGAAAGAATATGAAGAGTTGAACAAGGGAAGGGATATGAATATATACAGAAAGTATATGAAAGACCAGATCAGGGAACTTCTTACCGGCTATGGGAAGATAGATATTATATGGCTCGATTATTCCTTTCCTGCAGGCAATTTCGGAAAAGGCAGGGACGACTGGGATTCTGAAAACCTCCTCAAAATGGTGAGAGACCTTCAGCCGGGAATCATCATCAATGACAGGCTCGACCTGCTCGATAAAGAGGAAGGATGGGATTTCACAACCCCTGAGTCATACAAAGTATCCAGATGGCCGGAAAAAAACGGCAAACGGGTGCCCTGGGAAACCTGCCAGACCATCTCCGATTCGTGGGGATATAACCGCGACGAGATGACCTGGAAAGATTCCAAACAATTACTGGTGCTGCTCATCGAGACAGTGAGCAAGGGAGGAAACCTGATACTGAATGTCGGCCCCACAGGCAGGGGTACCCTGAACCCGAAGGAAACAGACAGGCTCGAAAAGATGGGGGAGTGGATGAAATACAACAGCCGGTCAATATACAACTGTACCCAGGCACCGGATGAATTCATCCCGCCCGATAACAGCCTGCTGACATATAATCCTGTGACAAATAGGTTGTATATACACCTCCTTGACTACCCCATGCGATGGTACACGCTGAAAGGCTATTGCGGAAAGGTGAAATACGCACAATTCCTGCACGATGGATCGGAAATACAGTTTGGCGAACCGCGCCATAATGTCACCCACCAGGAAACAAGGGCAGAAAACGACCTGATCCTCATTATGCCGATAACAAAACCGGACATTGAAATACCCGTAATTGAAATCATCCTGGATAATTAATAATTCTGTTGACATGACACGATTAAAATCAGGCAAATATTGCAGATCCATCCTGTTTCCTGTCGTATTTCTTCTTCTGTTGTCGGCTTGTACTCCACCCGTTCATGACCATACGATTACCACCGGAACATTGATAAAAGAAATGGTTGACCTTGAAGGGCTCACATATTTCCCTGACCCTTCTTACCGGACGGTACAGTTCTCTTCCTATGACAGGCAGAGCACATCTCCTGATGAACCGGGCTGGTTTGCCAATTCAGACGGTTTCGGGGGCGAGCCTGTTCCCGGCTTTGTCGAAGTTCTCAAACAGAGAGATGAAAACGGAACAGGGGAATATCTCATGTGTGACGTGAAAGGACCCGGAGCACTGGTTCGTCTGTGGACAGCACGTATCACTGGAGATATCCGGTTCTACCTCGACGACCTTACCAAACCGTTGTACGAGGGACCCGCGCAGCCATTCTTCATCAATACCTATAAAACGTTGAAGGAAGATTTGCCTGAAGATATTTTCAGCGGTGTCTTCACCCAAAACGTGGCCGGTTACTATCCCATACCGTTTGCCGGGCGATGCAGGATCGAGTGGACCGGCAATACCGACCACCTGCATTTCTACCATATCCAATTCCGCCTGTATGAAAAGGGCACCAGGGTGAAGACCTTTTCTCCGGATGATCTTGCGGCTTACAGCGATGTCATGGCTGAAACAGCAGGGATACTGAAGAATCCTGATGAA
>JAXDBV010000226.1:0-7738 GCA_034678415.1 Bacteroidales bacterium | reverse complement strand
TCCTGTAACCGCTTTGCCTGCATACCGTTACAGGATAAAGTTCATCCAGGGGCGGGGAGAACCACGTGGTGTAAGGGAGCAGACCGAAAATCTCGAACATAATGGGTGCGGCCGTCGTGACACCTGTAAGACCTGACCTTCCCTCACCATCTGCATTACCAACCCACACTCCAACAACATAACCGGGTGTAGTACCAACCGCCCATGCATCCCTGAATCCGTAACTTGTTCCCGTTTTCCAGGCTATCTGCCGGGAGGAGGAAAATGACTTCCATCCGGCTTCAATCTCAGGGCGGTTCACCTCGATGAGTGCTTCATACGTGAGCCATATTGCGGCCGCACTCAGTAATGGGGGTTCCGACAAATCCTTTGGCATTTTCACCGAAGAACGGCCCAAAAGAAACGATGGTTTCCTGATATCCTCCATATGGTAATATGCCGATTGATTATAATGAAGAAGAATTCTTGAAAGGCTGGCATAGAGACCCGTCAGCTCCCACAAGGTGCTCTCGGCTCCACCCAGGATAAGGGATAATCCGTAATGACTGGGCGAACGATCAATGGTGGTCAACCCCGATTTCTCAAGAAGACGATGAAACCGTGGTATTCCGAACTGCTGCAACATGCGTACCGACGGTATGTTCAGCGACCTGGCAAGAGACCGCTTCGCCGGTACGGCTCCGTCATAGGTAAGACTGAAGTTTTTCGGGGCAAAGCCTGAATAAAATGTGGGTATATCCGGTACAAGTGTGCCGGGTAATATCTCTCCCTCGTCTAACATTGCGGCATACAGGAGGGGTTTGAGAATACTGCCCGTGCTTCGGCGTGACATGATAATATCCACCTCCGTGCCATGTTCCGTATCTGCATCAGAACCAGTGTTTCCTACATACGCCAGTACATTGCCTGACTCCACCTCCACCACCAGGGCCGCCACGTTGTGTATACCGTTGGAAACAAATGATTTATTGTGCTGGTCGACAATCCCGGCCACCCTCTGTTGCAACATAGCATCAAGAGTGGTTACCATCCTTTTGCTCGGCTCAGCTGCGACGGCTCTTTCCAGAAGATGCCGTGCCACTGAAGGTAAGGGTGCGGGCGCACTAGGGAGAGGTTCCTTCATTGACAACGCACAGGTGACAGAATCAATATACCCCTTCCGGCAAATATTCATCAGCAAACGGTTTCGTTTCAACAGGAAAATTTTCTCGTTCTTCCCCGGATATATCAGCGAGGGAGCATTTGGCAACACGGTCAGGGCTGCAGTTTCCGCCCATGACAGATCGGAAGGGCTGCGCCCGTAATAACGCCAGGCTGCAGCCTCCAATCCCACCACGTTGCCTCCAAAAGGAGCGTGGGAAGAATACAGCTTTAGTATCTCCTCCTTGCTGTTTCTTAGTTCAAGCCGTGTGGCAAGGATGATCTCAAGCAGCTTTTGCCGTATATTCCGTGGTTTGCCCTTTCTGGATAAACGGATCACCTGCATGGTGATCGTGCTTCCACCGCTCACGATCTTCCCCGCTCTGCTATTCTGTATCAGTGCCCGCACCAGGGACACCGGATTAACCCCCGGATGCCGGAAGAAGTACTGGTCCTCATACTGTATCAGGCAGATCCTGTATTTTTCAGGAAGGGTGGTCAGGGCAGGGAACCTCCATTGTCCATCCTCTGCTATGCGGGCACCAATCAGGATGCTATCCCTGTCTTCAATGATGGTTGAGGTAGGTGCGGGAAAAAGATTCCGCGGTAAGGAAAAAGTGTACAGAATCAATCCTGTCAGCACCGGTATGGCGATAAGGATAATCCTGAACCTTGATGAACGTAAAGCTTTTTGTCCGGAATGATGGAATGTGTTAATCATTTTACGGTTTCGTTACCTCAACCCATCTTCCCGGTTTTCGGGCATAAATCCTGCCATCATACATCGCTTCAGCCAGCACATCGGGAAGATAGAATCGACCATGGTATGCTGCGCTCAGCAGGATATAGAATGTCTTTGTCTCACCATAAGCAAGGTTGAAGTAGGTATATACCCGATCATCCCTGATATCCTGGTAGGTGTACCTGTCTGACTGGTATAGGGAATTCCCTTCTTCCAGGCGCAGGTTCCTTATTTCCCATCCGGAAGGAAATATCTGTTGAAGTGCGATATTTGTTATATAATCAGACGTGCTGGGATTTCTCACCGTAACACGTACAAGGAAATCTGTACCCTGCTCAAGCTTACTGATGTCGAGGTATTCCTGGTTCATGGTTAAATAAGCAATATCCATTTTCAGATTTTTCGATTCTTCCCGGGTAATACCTGTCTCAGGGATGCCTTCCAGGCTGATTCTCGCAAAAATGATCCCTTCCCCTTTATTTGTTATCTCCGCCGTCCCGGGTGTAGTCCCGGTAATATCCAGATCGAACTGGGCAACGGATTTCTTTGTTGAGGCGTGTACGGTTTTGCCTCCATTGAATGAATAGTCAAAGACCAGTTGCCTGGTAACTCCTTGTTCACCAGCGTACTTGGAAACAGCAAGGAGGCTGTAGGCGGTAGTCTGGGTGCTCATCCACCCGTATCCTGACAGGTCAGCGGCAACCTTTTTAACCAGGTCGATGGCCTTTTCCCTGTCCCCCATGATGCTCATTGTCTCCAGTATCATGGCCCTGTCGCGGGCCGGTGAGCCGTAAGTATAGGAAGATCCCTCATATTCATCGACGGCGGCTTCGATATTCCGGATAATGCCGGCAGCCACCTCACGCTGTCCCGCCAGTATATATGCGGCGGCCAGCCGCCATTTTCCCTGCGTGCTGAGGCTGGTGCTTTCACGCAGCCTGTTCATGGCACCCAGCTCCGGCTCGTTCGCCAGCACAAGTGTATAAAGCCTGTACGCTTGTGCCAGATCATAAAAGGTATAATTGAAATACTGATCATAGCCCCGGGGTGGCGACCAGTTGCGGGCTGCCTTTTTCTGATATTTCAGCCATGACTGCTTCAGTCCCGGGGGTAGCGAAACACCTTTCAATTCCGCTTCCAGCATAAAATGACCGACATAGGAAGTGGCCCAATCGTTTGTCTCATTATCGCCGGGCCACAATGAAAATGATCCGTCAGCAAGGGCAAAGTATTTCAGCTTGTTCAGTGCAGCCTGTACATTTTTCCTGGCCAGGCTCCTGGCACTCTCGTTCAATTCAACGACATCTTCAAGAAAGAGCTGGGGAAATGCAGCCGAGGTGATCTGTTCAATGCACCCGTGAGGGTAGGAAAGGAGGTAGGATAACCTTCGTCCAAAGTCCACAGGTGGTATGCCAGACACCTCAAGCTTGCCTTTGTTTGTCCCCTCAATACCCGCTGGTTCGTAGCGAGTTGTCCAGGTCTTGCCTGCTTCAATAACAGCATCAGTAAATGTTGTAACAGGAAGGTTGGGATTACGCACATCAATCTCAATGTTGTAGGTCGCTTTATCAGTGCCACTGGCGGCTGTTACAGTAACCCTGCCAATACCTGTTTTCCGTGTCACGTCAAGATCGAAGTAGATTACCTGATCCCCCGGCTCTGTAAATGATACCGTCTGGCTGCTCTCACGGTTTACATGGAATAAATCATTCGTCTGTACGATAACCTTCACAGCCTGAATTCTTTCTTCCATTGCGAATACGGTTACCGGTAAGCTTACCTTTTCTCCTGGTCCCACCACTCTTGGCAGGGTAGCCAGCACCATGAGAGGCTTTCTTACCGGTGTGGTTTTCTCTGCAAATCCATAAGATCCGTTCTGACCGGCTATAACCATGGTACGCACTGATCCAACATAGTTGGGTATATGGATGGTGTGGCTGGCCGTCTTTCCTTTCGGTAGGTCGAAAGGACCGATGAATATCACAACCGGTTTGAACCGGTTTGCCTTAACCTGTGCTTTTCCTTCTTCCACCTGTTCATCCCCTCCTATTCCAAAGACCTGTTCGATCTTTCCTCCGTAGGCTCCAATCACTTCATCATACACGTCCCAGCTCCTCACTCCGAGGGCCTCCCGGGCATAAAATACGTTCCATGGATCGGGTGTTTTGAAACGTGTGATATCCAGCAAACCTTCATCCACGATGGCCAGGGTATAGGTCATGGGGCGGCTGTCTTTCTCGCTTATGCGCACGGTAATGGTCTGTTCCGGTACCAACACATCGGGCATTGATATCACAGGGCTTATCCGCGTTTCGGGGTCCTCGACAAGGACAGGGACCACGCCGTATAACCGTAACGGCAGGTCGTTTATGCTCTGGGCATGAGGCTGCAGTACATGAACGCAAACATATACGTTCGGGCTCATCTCAGCGGTGGTCATGAAGCTAATGGTTGTCTGCTTTTCACTGATCTCAACCCACCATGATTCCAGGATCCGTGTTCCGTTCTCAACTGTGACAAGCGCTCTTCCCATTCCCGGGGTTGGGAACTTGACGGTAACGGGCTCGCCTACATTGACGGTTGTTTTATCGGTAGACAGGGACAGCAGCGATGCGCCACCCGTGCCTGTGGTCGGTGTTCTTCCCGGATATCCCGGCCATTCAATATATACGATGGTGCCGCTGGAATGACCACTTACCGGATCCGTAACCCGTATCAGAAACCTTCCCCAGTAGGCACTGCTGATGGTAAAGGAAACAGTACCGTTCCCGTTTGTGGTGGAGGCTGTGCCAGAGTATATCAGGCTGTTGTATTCGCTCTCAATGAAATTGCCCAGGGTTTCTTCCGAGGCATCCCACCACCATCTCCAGTCAAGCTTGTAGATTCTGACATCCAGTTTGTTGCGTGATACGGGCCTCCCTGCCGGATCCACTGTCACAATACCGGCAATATGGGATGTGTCGGCCGACAGCATACCTGTTGACCTGTCGGCTCCGGGGGGTTTGATACCAACATAACTCTCAAAGGGTGAATAATTAATGGAGAACCTGTCGCTGCTGAATTCTCCCCCTTCCTCATATACCCGGGTGAAAAAACTGGCACGCAGCATACCTGGTGCGGCATCGTGCACCGTAATGCGGGTATTGAAGGTAGCTTTGCCGTACTCATCCAGACGCCCTTCAAACAGGGCCTGCTCTTCAGCGGAAAAACGCCTGGCCGGATCATCAAAAATGTAACCGGGATACTTATCGAACTGTGTGGTTATCTGGCTTAATGTGACAAGAACATCTGCCTTGAGATTGCGGGCAGGAGCACCATGCAGCCACGCAGCCTCCAGCAACGTCTTTGTATCGGGTTTGCTCACAGACAGCAAATCTGTTCCAAAGTCAAGGTTTATCTTCAACCGGTTGGGTTTAACCGTTTCAATCCTCAGCGTCTGGCGGAACGATACCGCTCCGATACTTATTTTTGCATTCCATTTCCCTGTCGGTGCATCCGGGTCAGTGGGCGTGATGAAAGTATAGAAACCGTTCTGTGAGGCGGTTTTTACTATTTTTTTGACCAGCTGCCCCAGCGGATTTACCAGTTCAAAACTCACCGGATGGTTTACCGGAAGGTTCTTTTCCCTGTCTTCGAGGATAAATGTCAGGAACAATGTATCACCCGGGCGCCATACTCCACGCTCACCATACAGATAACCTTTCAGTCCTTTCTGTACAACACTGCCGTAAGTGTCAAAGCTGTTCATGGAGAGCGTAAGCCCGTCGTCCATCTTGAGATAACCCCGTTGATTCCCCCGTTTTGCCACAAGAAGGAATGGCTGGCTGTCAACCGAAAGTTCGGCCAGACCTTCACTCCCAGTTTTTATGCTCGTGATAAGCTGTTTCTGGTAATTGTATACTTCCAGTTCAACATCTGGAAGAGGATCCGTCGTACGTAGATCTGTTACAGCAAAGAAGAGGGATTTATCGGTTCCGCGCTTGGCAATGATGCCAAGATCAGAAGCTAGTATGTTCCTGGCGACAGAACGACGCTTCCCGTAGTAGGCATTTGAACAGGGATCCTCCATCTCATCCCAGTCGTAATAATAATAGTATTCATAGTCATCATAGTCTTCATATACAGCATCCCAGTAACTCAGTTCCTGTTCAAACTCGTTATCCCATGGATGGGTCATCTCTTCCACCTTTTCTTCCCGTTCCTGCCCCTCACAGGGATACAGTGAATGCTCTTTTACAAACCCGATCTCCACCCGGTATATCGCACCCGGATCGGGAGTGATCAGATCCGACAGATCGATTGAAAACACATTCCACTGGCCATAATCAATTGGTCTCTCACTGGTGAGCTGAATGGTTTTCTTAAGAATAAGCCTTCCTGCCCGTTTCAGCTGGTAATTTCCTCTTAGATCATTAACCTGTAAAAACTGTGTTACATTGTTCTCGAAGATTTTCACAATTCTCACATCCACCGCCGACAAGTTAACCGCTTCAAAAGGGAAGGTTAGATTGCTGGAGGTGGGCAGGATCACTCCCTGGCCTATAAGTCTTACCTGTGGTTTTACGGATTCAAACGTCAGTTCATACATCTGCCCCGAAGACAGTTTGTAACCCAAAATATTCCTGATTCCCGGTTCGATGAACACGTTAAGGGTACCGGCCTGTCTGACAGCGGGGTAAACTCTCAGTTCGTGCCCTTCAATGGTAATTGTCAGGCTAGTGTTGTTCTCCAGCCTTACCAGTCCCTCAACATTCTGTTTCTTCAACAAGGGATCTGAGAAACGAAATAAAACATATTGTTCGGGTTGCTGTACTACCTTGACCTCGACGATTTTAAAATCCCCCAAGGCCGGTATTTCCATCTTCTCCTCCCCTTCTATTTCCATATTTTGTTTCCTGCCGTTCCATGAAACGACCACCTCCCCTGGCTGTTCTTTTCTTTCAATGCTGTCGACGAAGAACAGGAAACTGAGCCTGTCGGGGCCCGGTTCAAGGCGCACAGGCAATTCCTTTCTTTCCTGGCGGGCCGAGAGCAGCAGCCGTGCATCACCCATATCCATTATGTCGGCTGTGATCAGTCGACCGGTAAGCTGGTTCCATCGAAGATCATTGCCGGGGTAAGCTTTGAACCCTTCTGTTATTACCGTGAATGACTGCCGGATAGTGCTGAAACTGAACCTGAATGTTTTCATTTCTTCCGTCACCTCCAGAAGCTTATCCACATAAAAGGCTACGTTGTAGGAAGTGCCCGCTTGAAGGTGTTCATAGGGTCTGTATTCAATGGTTTGGGCGTCAACCCAATAGGCTTCACCCCTGAGACCGGGTGAGAACTCAAACAACTTTTCCTTTATGGGCTCGCCGGCACTTATCGCTCCTTTGTATTCATCTGCCAATCGGATCATTATGGATGATTCGATGGAAATAGAGCCTGAAGTGAAAGCTGCAATGGCAGGATTATACACAGGTGCCATTTCACCGGTGATCCTGCTCCTGGGTTTACAGCCCGTAAACAACATGCTGACCGCTGCAATAGCGAAAAGCACGAGCCTTAAAATCGGTCGTTGATTCATTTATGTAAGTATTGTTAAATGAAAAATTCCGGACATGTAAGCCAAATTTAAGAAAATTGGCATCATATCTTCACCTGCTGCACTAAACTTTTATCCTGACCTTGGGGGTAACATCAGGGTACGGGATCATACCCGTGGCCCCCCCAGGGATGACAGGAAAGGATCCGTTTGACAGCCAGCCATGATCCTTTTAACGGGCCATGTTTACGTATGGCTTCAATGCTATAGGCAGAACAGGAAGGTGTGTACCGGCATGACGGCGGGAACAGAGGCGAAACGGATACCTG
>JAXDBV010000225.1:0-9632 GCA_034678415.1 Bacteroidales bacterium | reverse complement strand
TATGCGGAACACGGTTGTGGCGTTGACGGCCAGGGGGCTGTCAACAAATACATCTATCCTCGGCAACATTCCACGGTTATAAAAATTATTAAGGGAATATACTACTTCCTGTGTACGGCCCACACTGAAAGCAGGGATGATGAGCTTGCCGCCCTTGTTCACGCATGTATCCACCACAATGCTGAGCAGTTCATCTTCAGCCTCCCTGTTCTCCCGGTGCAGCCTGTCACCATACGTTGACTCCGTAATAAGATAATCGCATTGGGGAAATGGCTTGGGCACGGCAAGAATATGGCTGGATGGACGACCAATATCACCCGTATATGCCAGCCGGATGATCTCCCCCTTTTCCCTCACCTGCAGGTTGGCCACGCCACTGCCAAGCATATGCCCTGTACTCGTAAACCTAACCCTGACGGTATCATCAATACGGAAATTCATACCCGATGGAATGCCGATGAAAAGGCTCATACATTCCGCTGCATCTTTCTGGGTAAAGATAGGTTCCACGGGAGGCAGTCCTTTTTTGATCCTTCTTTTATTGAATATCATGGTATCATTTTCCTGGATATATCCCGTGTCGGCCAGCATGATGGAGCAGAGGTCGCGCGTGGCGCCGGAACATATCACCGAACCCCGAAATCCCCGTTTATACATATAGGGAATAAGCCCAGAATGGTCAATATGGGCATGAGTGAGAATAATATGATCAAGCTTTTCCGGATCAAAGCCAAGATCACGGTTCATACTGTCCGTTTCAAGGCCTTTGCCTTGGAACATTCCGCAGTCAAGAAGTATCCTTTTCCCTGATTCGGTGACCACCAGAATCTTACTCCCGGTAACCTCCCTTGCCGCACCCAGGAATGTAATATGCATATGCTTTTATTGTCAAATGTTAACCGTTTAAAATTAACAATAAAAAGCAACCGTTAATGCTTACTCGCTACTTTCCTTTTGGCGGCACAATTTTCTCCGCAAACGCTTTTTTGAATTTCTCGAGCTTGGGTTGTATCACAATACGGCAATAGGGCTGATTTGTATTATTGATGAAATATTTCTGGTGGTAGTCTTCCGCCGGATAGAATATGTCCATCGGGACGATCTCGGTAACGACAGGATTTCCGAATGCTCCCGATTTGTCAAGCCTTTGCCGGTACTCCATAGCCAGCCTTCTCTGTTCATCATTATGATAGAAAATAACCGACCGGTACTGGGTACCCACGTCGGCACCCTGGCGGTTAAGCGTTGTGGGATCGTGGATGGACCAGAATACCTGGAGCAGATCAGTATAAGATATTTTTACCGGATCATAGGTGATAAAGCACACCTCAGCATGCCCCGTCTCACCCGTACATACCTGACTGTAATTTGGATTTTTCACATGTCCGCCGGCATATCCTGAAACGACGTTTGTTACACCATCAAGCTGCTGAAAAATCGCTTCCACGCACCAGAAGCAACCCGCACCAAATGTGGCTGTATCCATGGTAGAGGAATTAATAGTCATCGTAACTGAAACATCTAGACGGACGGATCCTTTTACCGGTATCCATGACAACAATACCGGGAACAGAAACAATCCGAATATTTTCAGCCTGTTACGTTTCATAAAACATTAACAAATCAGACATGGATTGGTTCATTCATGTTGAAAACTATCATGTTGACAGAAGTATAAATACGCCCGAATTATATATTTTGGCGGGCAAAGAAATTATGAAATGAATATCGCCATAACCGGAGCGAGCGGCCATATTGGCGTAAACCTGGCACACATGTTACATTCCCGGGGACACCGGTTAAGGGTTCTTATTCACAGGGATGAGAAAGGACTGGAGACGTTACCGCTGGAGAAGGTGTACGGAAGGATGGATGATCCACATGCAATTCATGATCTTGTTTCCGGGTGCGAGCTGGTTTTCCACCTCGCAGCGGTCATCTCCATAAGGAAAAGTACGAGAGGCAGGAACAACGATCCAAATATTGCTGGTACACAAACCTTGCTCAATGTACTGCGGGGGAGGAAGAATATACGGTTGGTGCATTGCAGCTCTGTGCATGCGTTGAATCAGGATCCTCACCATCAGCTCCTGGATGAATCCAGACCGTTAGCCCTGTCGGTTAACAGCTGGTACAGCCGCTCAAAAGCTATGTGTGAAAAGATGGTGATGGAAGCCGTCGCCAAAGGCTGCGATGCATTGATAATAAATCCCACCTCCATTCTCGGGCCGGCTGACTACCGGCCATCGCTGATAGGCAGGTTCCTCATTGACCTCTATCGCGGACACCTTCCCTTCCTGGTACCTGGCGGCTATAACTTTATCGATGTGAGGGATGTGATTGAAGGAGCATGGCTGGCAGCACAGAATGGAAGGACGGGCGAACGCTACCTGCTTTCCGGCTCCTGGCGATCACTGCATGAGTTCAGCAGGATCGTGAAGACCATCGAAGGAAATGCGTGCAGGGTGATGATGGTCCCTTTCTGGCTGGCAAACGCAGGATTGCCCTTTGTTCAGGCCTACGGATGGCTGAAGGGCCGGCCAAGCCTATATACCAGAGAAGCACTCGACATTGTCAAAACATCGCACAGGAACGTGACTTCGCAGAAAGCCATAAGTGAACTGGGATTTCATGCACGATCCTTTGAGATTACCGTCAGAGAGAGTATAGAGTGGTTCCGTAATAATCATTATATCTGATGATCATACCTGAAACTGCCTTTTCATGGATCGTGCTGGCATGGATCGGTTTTGGCCTTACACTCCTGCCCGTGCAGCTGTTTATTTCTCCTCCCTACGGGCGTCATAATAGGAAAGGATGGGGATGGCAGATACCGAACAGGCTGGGATGGATCATTATGGAATTACCGGCCCTGCTGATCATCCCAATCTTTTTCCTGTTCAGGTTTGAAGACACAGGACTGACGAACCGGCTGTTTCTCCTTCTCTGGTCCATCCATTACATCCACCGTGCTCTTATTTATCCTTTCAGGATCAGAACCAGCGGTAAAAAGATACCCTTATCGGTTGCTGCCATGGCATTTTTCTTTAACCTGATCAATGGTTTATTGAACGGATACTATCTCACATTCCTGAACCCCTCCTACCCACAAACATGGATATCCGATCCAAGGTTCATCATCGGAATGGCATTGTTTATAGCCGGAATGCTGATGAACCTCATTTCCGACCAGGTGCTCATCGAGCTGAGGAAAAATGACCAAGAATACTCAATTCCCCGTGGATGGTTGTTCACCTACGTCTCATGCCCGAATTTCCTGGGAGAGTTGATCGAGTGGACCGGCTTTGCCATCCTTACCTGGTCGCTTCCCTCCTTATCTTTCCTTGCCTGGACCACCAGCAATCTCCTGCCAAGGGCTCTTATGCATCACCGCTGGTATATAAAGACGTTCCCCGATTATCCTGCCGTTCGTAAAGCAATTATTCCCTTCCTTCTTTAAGCATCTTTCAATGCGTTTGTCCTTCTTCCGAAATGTTCGGTCCGCAGGTATGACACGATTACCGGAGGGTAAGTATTAAAGAAGATGAGACCATTGCGACGGAGACAAGGCCACAGCGGAAAACCGGTGGTATCATTTCGAGCCTGGATAACAAGCCGGTAAAAGGCTTTCATGAACATCGGAAACCACCGGGTGTTAAAACCACAGGGGGAAACAGATATGACAGCCGTCTGAAAAGGAGAAAAAACTTTTGATTTGCAGGAGATTCCGGGAGAGTTAGATAGGATTAACGGTCAATTGAGACAGAATCAGTCGAAAAATATCTGGTGGTCAGTTGCGGGCCTTCACATGTTATTGAGATCAGAAAAACCCCATCATATTTCTGATCTTCAGGAGCGAGAGCTGTGAATAGACCTCCTCAATTTTCTTATTGATTCGTTCCATCTTCTGTTTTAGTTTTTCGCAAAGGGCAGGACTCTTGTCTTTTTGAATTGCCAGGTGTTGAGTTACCTTTTGTTTTTCTTTTTCCAGCGCTTCAATTTCCTGATACTGAGCCCTGATTTTTTCTTCCAGGGATTCCATACTGTTCAGTTTTATCAGCGTATGAATATTCTGAAATCGTATCCTTAGGACGAATAAAGGCCTAGTTTGTTACAAAGTTTGTATATTTTACGGCCTGAGTCAATCGAAAAAGGTTAAACAATCTTAAAAATTGTTAAGGGAAATCTTCTTTGTTTTTCACAGGAAAGACGTGTTTTTCCCGTGGGTGTTGCATACTTCAAGAAGAAAATCACTTTTTACCACCCGGAAGACCAACGGATAATAAACATTATCTTATTGATATTCATTAATATATCAATTTGTAAGCGACTACAAATGATACTTAAATGACTATAAATAATTATTCACCGAATCTTTAATAGTCGGGATCATATCTTTGGATCAGTAAAAGTTAACGGCCGGCCAGATTAATGATTGTTTAATTAAATCTTTAGAGCCATGACAAGTTTAAAGAACAAAGTACAGCTGATCGGATATCTCGGGATGGATCCTGAAGTTAGAGATCTGCAAGACGGAAAAAAAGTTGCCCGTTTTTCTCTTGCCACAAGTGAATATTACAAGAATGGTGGTGGTGAGAAAGTAAACGACACGCAATGGCACAACATCATCGCGTGGGGGAACAATGCGAAATTCGCGGAGCAGTATCTGAAGAAAGGACAGGAGGTGGCGTTGGAGGGTCGACTATCGCATCGGACATATAACGACAAGGACGGAATGAAACGTTACTTCACGGAAGTGGTGGTGAGCCAGATCCAGATGTTGCGCAGCAATACCTCCAGGCAGAACTGACTGATCCTGGCGGATACGGTAAGACTGTCCCGTTAGACGGGACAGTCTTTTTTTTGCATTTACTGTATCTTTATTCTACATTTATTATGTTGTTCATGATTAAAGGTAAGAAACGAAATAGCGGATGGCAACAACCATGGCCGTAACCCTTCCCGTATAATAGGAACTTAATAATACCAGTAACGATACTTATTAGTGGAGACCTGAACCCATTAAAAAAACGGGGCGTAACCGAAAAGCCAAACGAGTAGGAAAAATAATAAACCGCATGAAAACAAGCATTAAAGTAATTCACTGGCTTCCTCGAATTATTTGCATTCTTGCCATCCTGTTCATCGGCTTATTTGCAGTCGATGCTTTTGAACCTCATTTAACCATCTGGCAACAGATTAAAAACTTCCTGTTTCATCTCATTCCAACATTTATTTTAACAGTCTTGCTTGTTATTGCATGGAAATGGGAATATGCAGGCGGTATCATATTTTTGTTGGTTGGTCTCGGATTAAGCCCATTTATCTTTAATCTCAATTATAACAGGACCCATTCAACGGGTACCAGCATGGGAGGCGTACTGATGGTTACGTTTCCATTCATTGTTATTGGTATTCTTTTTATTATCAGCCATTTCACAAAAAGAAGAAATCTTCAGACAACCAGTAACGGATAACAGAATAAAATAACCAACCATACCGGATGATAGAAGAAATGTATGAATACCGGGGTGCAAGGGTTACGAATGCCGGATAAAGGATGGAATGATTGAATGAAAAGCGTTTACTCGAAACAGCTGATGTATAACCCTGCAGGTGGGTATCCGGAAGCATACGATTGTCATTATATCATAACAATAACTTTAACATATCCATGAAAATGATTCTCATCCTCCTTCATGTCTTTGTCCTGCTATGGATGCCTGATATGGTACTTGATCCGTCTGCGGCTGTAGTACAAGGGTATGTAAAGTTGTCCGACCTCCGT
Source organism: Bacteroidales bacterium (assembly GCA_034678415.1). Lineage (GTDB taxonomy): Bacteria > Bacteroidota > Bacteroidia > Bacteroidales > VadinHA17 > JAXDBV01. Next base: position 3,844 of record JAXDBV010000225.1, on the reverse strand, counting down.
TGGCGCGATGCCTGCATTCTTCCCGATCCGTCAACTATGACATATTATCTTGTCGGTCCTGCCGGCCGTAGCGTGAAGGCATATACCAGTAAGGACCTGATCCACTGGTATGGCCCGCAGATCATCTATACTGCACCGGATGATGTGTGGGGTGAAATCCCCGTTACGGGGATCTGGGCTCCGGAGCTGCATTTATATAAAGGAAAATATTACCTGTTTCTGACCTTCGACACGAGGAACATGTTTGCTGAACAATGGCGCAACTGGCTGCCACGCGTGAGGAGAGGCTCTCAGATCCTCGTTTCGGATACCCCTGCAGGTCCTTTTTCCGCCTTCGAAAACCATTCAACCCTTCCCGCAGACATGATGACACTGGACGGCACACTGTGGGTGGAAGATGGAATCCCTTACATGGTCTTCTGTCATGAATGGGTTCAGATCTCCGACGGTGCGGTGGCTTATGTACGGTTGAAGGACGATTTGTCGGGAACCAGCGGTGAGCCTGTACACCTGTTCCGTGGCAGCCAGGCTCCATGGGACCAGATCAGCAACACTTACGGATGCTACGTTACCGACGGTCCATACCTCTATACATCCAAAACAGGGAAGTTGTTCATGATCTGGACCAGCGGTGGACAAGCAGGCATGACGATGGGCATTGCCGTTGCCAAATCGGGAAAACTTGCCGGCCCCTGGAAACAGCTGGAAGAGCCTGTCTTTAAGTCTGACGGCGGGCACGGTATGATCTTCAAATCATTTGAAGGCAAGCTGTTACTGATACTGCATTCACCATATAACGGTGACACACGGCTGCACCTCTTCGAGGTGGAAGACACGGGCGAAACACTGAGAATAATAAATATGTTTACTGGTTGATATCCCTCACCTGATCCTGGTATCGGGCCGGCCATCAGAACTGCTCAAGAATTGCTATTCGTTTGGCAATGGGCGGGTGGGTGGCAAAGAGGGTACCAATAGACATGGTTGACTTCTTCAGCTCTGCCTGTGGATTTTCGATGAACATCTGTGCTATATCCTTCCTCCTCACCGCTTCGATCGTCGGATCGCCTGATATTTTACGAAGGGCTGAGGCAAGAGCCAGCGGATTCCTTGTTAACTCAGCTCCCCCGGCATCCGCCATATATTCCCGACTCCTTGATATAGCGAAGCGGAAGAGCATTGCCAGTAGATAACCGACCAGTGCCAGAAGCATGGCAATAAGTACAGTATACCCCCCTCCTCCTTTTCTGTTGCCTCCACCCATACTACCGAACCGGATCGACCGGAAGAGTGATTCTGCGATAAAAGCAAAGATCCCGACAAAAATCACAGAAATGATCAATAATCTCACATCCCTGTTCCTTATGTGGGTCATCTCGTGGGCAATAACCCCTTCCAGTTCTTCATCATTCAGCTTATTGATGATACCACGGGATAAAGAAATGGTATAGGTCTTGTTATTGATGCCACTGGCAAATGCATTCAATGAGTCATCCTCAATAATGTTCACCTTCGGCATGGTCATTCCTGAAGCGATACTGAGGTTTTCAACAAGATTATAAACCCTGGGATTTTCCTTCCTCTCCAGCGGTCGTGATCCTGTTGCCTTGTTGATCATGGTGGAATGCATAAACCATGCTATGATGAACCAGAGAAATATTCCGACGGTAATCCATGGGAATATATGCAGAAACTGACTGGTTACCAGCTGCGGATCACGGTATTCGGGATCGCTGATAAAAAAGAATAAAAGCCAGGCGAGGACATAAAATACCACAGGAAAAAGAATCAGGAGTACTACCGAATTAATATTATTCTTCCAAACCTGTGATTGAAGTCCGACGTATTTCATTCTTTCAGAATTGTACTTTTGGAGGTTCGTCCAGGGTTGCTCTCTGTTCTGTACCAAGGTCAAACATGGTCTCCCGTTTGAATCCAAACATACCCGCGATGATGTTGGCAGGAAATGTTTCAATGGCAACGTTCAGTTCTTTGGTGGCGGAGTTGAAGAATCTCCTTGCTGCCGCCAGTTTATTTTCTACATCAGAGATCTCGTTCTGAAGCTGTATGAAATTCTGGCTGGCTTTAAGGTCAGGATATGCTTCCACCGCTACTTTCAGTCCGTCAAGCGCCGATGACAGCTTTGTCTCGGCAGCGATCTTCTCATTGATGGTAGTAGCTTTCATTGCGGCCGCCCTGGCTTCCGTTATGGCGGTTAGCACTTCCCTCTCATGCTTCATATAACCCTTGACCGATTCAATTAACTGGGGGATCAGATCATGCCGCATCTTAAGCTGTACGTCAATATCACCAAAAGCCTGTTCCCGCGTGTTCCTGTACCGGATAATCCTGTTATATGCAGACATGGCATAAAGGAAAAGAAGCACAGCAATAGCCAGAATGATAATTAGTGCAATCATGTTAGGTAGTTTTAATGGTGTTATGAAAAATGAATGATGTGCAAAGATATGGTTTTTAAAACAATCCGTTTCAATAATGCCGGATAATCACAGCGATATCTGATTTTTCTGACCACCGGCAATGCTCACCACCCTGTCAGGTAATATACTCTTCTCTCTTCACCAGTGCATACATCCCTCCCTCGAGAGGAAGAAAACCGTGTTCGTAACAGAAATAATACACATGACCGGCCTTTGTTGTATAGGTATTGGTGTGAAACTTGAAATTATATCCGCGGCTGGCAAGCTTTTCCTTTGAGACAGTAATCTTCCCGTGGGGGTTCAGTTCAGCCAGGATTCTCCTGTTTTTCCGGAGAATGTTATTCACGTTCCGGATGTAATTATTCACGTCGCGGTTAATGGAATTATTATAATTGTTCCTGCACTGATCGGAGCAGAATTTTTTATCTGCCCTGCCCCGCAATGGTTCGCCACAATCAAGACAAAACCTCTCCATGATGGATGGTAACAGTATTTAAAGATAATAAAAAGTACACATATTTATGCCTGCCATGGCGTGTTTGTGTAAATGTCGTGAAAGCATCGTTACATCCCGACAAGACACTGGTATTCATAACCATAATCTTCCATCGTTTGAAATTGATAAATGCAGATCCATCATATTATACATATAAATTATTTATTTACATTCACCTGTTGTGAAAACGGATGGTTATGAATAAACTCGTTGATTTCCTGGTTTCGGCAAAAATGATGGCCGTTCTTATGGTTTTCTATGCATTGTCTCTTGCCACCGCAACCTTTATTGAAAATGATTTCGGATCCGACGCTGCAAAGATGCTGATATACAATGCACGCTGGATGGAGGTGCTGTACTTTCTCATTGCCATTAATCTCATCGGAAACATATACCGGTTCCGGTTGTACCGGCCTGAAAAACTCAGCATCATGATCCTGCATGTGGCATTTCTTGTGATAATTCTGGGGGGCACCATTACCCGCTATACCGGGTTTGAGGGTATTATGCATATCCGCGAAGGTCAGGAAAGCAATGTGATCGTCTCCTCGGAGATGTACCTCAGGGCTGAAGCAACCGATGGTACCGATACCGCTGTCCTTTCCCTCCCGGTAACCTATTCAGGTCTGATCAGCTCGTCGTTCAGAAAAAAGATGAGCATTGGCAACGAGGCTTTGCATGTCAGGCTCGGCCGTTTCATACCCAACGCCGTGAAACAGGTCGTTGAATCTCCCGGGGGGGAGCCTGTCATCTCTTTCTACCTGTCAGCAGAAGAAGAAATACAGCGTCAACATCTGAGACAGGGAGAAGAAACAGCAACATTTGGGTATTCTTTTGCTTTCATTGACTCCGTCTCAACCCATGATGTAACCTTCTGCTTGGAAGAGGACACGTTTTATCTGACAGC
>JAXDBV010000224.1:0-42520 GCA_034678415.1 Bacteroidales bacterium | reverse complement strand
AAGGTATTGACCGTGGTCAGCCTGGTCACAGGTCTGACCGGTTTATTCCTCGGTAGTTACTGGCTTTTCAGTCAGGGAAAGAAGATCGATCCGCCGCTGAATGCTGCCCTGCAGGTGAACGAGCTACCACCGCTGATCAACCTGCCCGATCCCGGTGAAAAGGGATCTTATTCCGTACGAACCCTTACCTATGGCAGTGGCAACGACAGGCACAGGGAGGAGTACGGTAAGGGTGCAGCACTCATCACCCATTCAGTTGACGGCAGCCCTTTCATTGATAACTGGAAAAGCTTCCATGGATATGTACGAACCAAATACTGGGGATTTGACCGGAAATCGCTCCCTCTGAATGCCAGGGTGTGGTACCCCGATGCACACGGCCCTTTCCCCCTGGTAATGGTGGTTCACGGTAACCACTTCGACCGTGATTATTCCGATCCGGGATATGAATACCTTGGTGATCTGCTGGCCAGCCGCGGATTCATCGTCGCCTCGGTGGATGAGAACTTCCTTAACGGCTCCTGGACCAATGCCTTCGGACAACTGAAGGAGGAAAATGATGCCCGGGGATGGCTCCTTCTTAAACACCTTGAGTGCTGGCAGAAATGGAACAGTACGGATGATAATCCCTTCTCCGGAAAGGTGAATATGGATCAGGTTTTCCTTGTCGGTCATTCAAGGGGAGGTGAAGCCGTGAGCATTGCGGCCTGTTTTAACCAGTTAACGTGTTATCCGGATGATGCCCTGGTGAAATTCAGTTTTGGCTTTAACATCAGGGGTGTGATAGCCATCGCCCCTGTCGACGGACAGTACAAACCGGCCGATGTAGGCACCTTCTACAAGAATGTGAATTATTTTGTCATCCAGGGCACGCATGACATGGATATGCGGTCCTACCACGGCGCCCGCCAGATGCAGAGGATACAGTTCAGCGACAGCCTGTTCCATTTCAAGGCGGGACTGTATGTTTATGCCGCCAACCACGGCCAATTCAATACTTCCTGGGGAAGGGATGACATGGGCGCACCGGGAATCCTTCTCTTTAACAGAAAGAACATCATGCCTGCCCCCGACCAGGAAAAAATTGCCGCGGTATTCATTTCAGCATTCCTCGAAATCGTGGCGAATGATCAGCGGGGATACCTTCCTCTGTTCCGGGATACCCGCTCGGGCCGTAACTGGCTCCCCCCGACGATCTACCTGAACCAGTATATGGATTCTCAAACAACGGTGCTATGCTCGTATGAGGAAGATATCGACCTGACAAGCCCTACGGTGAAGCAGGGGACCATCAGCACAGAAAACCTTACGATTTGGAGGGAGCAGCTTGTGCCCCTGAAATGGGGACCGCATGACACGCGCGCCTTAGTTATAGGATGGAACAGGGAAGCCGCAGATTCTGCCGTAGCCAGCTATGCCCTGAATCTCGGCCGACTGCCCTGTCCGCGCTCTGCCGCACTGGTACTCTCCCTTGCTGATGCAGGAGAGGATTCAAATCCGGTTCGTGACTGGCTGATGAAAGATACATCGGAAGTAGTGAGCGCCACAGATACTGCAGGCACAAGCCCGGGAGAAAAAAGCGGACACCCGACAAAAACGGCAGGGAAAAAGGACAAGGTGAAAAAAGAGGATCAAGGTGAAAAAAGAGGAAGAACCGTACGATTTTACCATTGTCCTGACCGACAACAACGGCATGGAAGCCCGGCTGGCACTCAGTCGCCTTGCCCCGTTACAACGACAGATCAACCCCCGGGTGATGAAGATGGATTTCATGAGCGATGTGCCCAAAACAGAGATCGTGTTCAGGAAATATTCATTCCCCCTGTCCCTCTTTATGGAACAGAATCCTCTTTTTGATCCCGACACCCTTCGCAGTATCATGCTGGTGTTTGACCGCTCCTCCAAAGGCGTGATAGTGACGGATGATATAGGAATAGAAAGCGGTTATAAGTAAATCACAGTACCCGGTTTGAGTACATGAAAAGCGGGATGTAAATACCCGGTTTTATTCAAAAGAAGATATGATGGCTGTGCATGCCGTGTTGTGAAGAGCAGAACGCATGAACCGCTGCCAAATCAATTCCGAATGAGCCAGTTAATACATCTTGTTGATCAACATGCTCCATTTATCCCTGTTCTTCATGGTAAACTTATACTGCGTCCCTTCCTTGGTGATGAGGGTTAATCCCTTTGGTGCAAACAGGCTCGTGCTGAAGGGCAGGACCTCCTGTATCTGCTGGGGTAAAAATTCCATGTCGAATCGAAGGTTCGTCTCATCAACAACCTTGAAATACAACCGCTGATTTGTCAGTATAAGTTTCCCGCGAATGGGACTGGAATCGTAACAATATCTGCTGTCGGTGGCTCTCAATACAATTTCGTTGGCTTTTAAATCAACTTTCATTGTCATTGTCCAGGAATTTTACGCTGTTACATGAGCATCATAAATAATGCCACAGTATATAAGCAATTGAAATGCAACTTATTATCATTCTGCCCGTACACCAGAACTGCCCGTATTGCACGGAATTGATACACCTACTGTGCGAATACAGACAAATTTTAAGGCGTTTGTTTTCTATGTAACAGACGTTTGACCAGGCAAAAAGTTGCACCAAAATCTGAAAAAGTAAATTTTTTTGGCAAATAACTTGTTTTATATTAAATAATAGTATTATATTAGTATAGTATATATTAAATATAGTAATAAATATCATGAAGTATATATTAAATGTATCAACCCGACGGTATGAGAAAAAAATTTAAGCTTAAGACAGAGAGAGTAAGGAAACTGGCGGTTACTTTTGTAATCATTTTGCTGGCCCTCATTGCTCTACAGGTGGCAGAGGATGAGATTTTCGGTACTCACTATATACCCTGGTTGTATGGCCTGATCATACTGATCTTTGGTTCCCTTTTCTATCGGGCTGTGTATATGCCACATCCCTTTGCAAGGATTTGGCTGCTGACGGGTTATATTCTTCTGGGAACGGCAGTCTGGCACTATGAACTGGCCTCGCATATCAATACCTTCCTTAGTGATACAACGTATGACATTCATCTCGCCGTGATGGTGTTCATGTTCCTCCTGTTAATTCCTTACATGCTTGTTCAGAAATCGCGGATTAAAACCCGGTTCAGGAAACTCTTTGAGCTTGCCGCTCAGCCTGTTGAGGATACACGAAACGGTTACAGCACCCGTCCGTATCCCGCCGGGAAAGGAGCCTACACACGGGATGAAATAGTTGCATTGGGCCGTTTCCTCGAGAAGCATATGATCGCCGTGATGCACCCCGAAGACGACAGGATATTACTGAGTTTTTCCGCCAACCTGGGATTTAACAGGAAAGATCATGAAAAATACAGCAATATTTGCTTCAACGATAACGGCGAGATACTGGTCACGATCAACAGGGATGATTATGCCCAGTTTAAGGATACGCTGGCCTTTGAACAGTTGTGTGATTCCATTGCATTACTGTTCAGGGATTTCCTTGAAAAGTTCAGGCAGGGTAGAGAAAAAGAGATTCTTGTTAGCATGGATGCAATGGAACCCGGGATATTCAAGATTATTGTAATGATTGTTGCAGTCCTGGTGACGGCCGGTTTTATTGTTTCCATTGTACTATGGTACATTGCAAGGCAGAGTTGATTGTACAAAATTGAACAGTCAGGTGTATGAATTATCAACAGTTATCGGAATTGGCGAACCTCCTCTCCAGGCCCTTTGCGGAAGAATTCTTCAGGATCCTGGTTTCTTACTATGATATTTCGTCGTCCGAAGCGGCTTCAAGGCTTGATGTACATATACAGACGGCACAGGATTTTCTCGAGGGACTGCATCAGCACGGGTTGACCGAAAGGGTGGAGGTGATGGAAGGAAAACGCCCGTATTACAGGTACAAGCTTAAGAAGAAGAAGATAGATATCTCATTCGACCTGGGAATCCTGAAGGAGAACAGTGTGAATGACCAATGGCAAAAGCGGTCAATTAAGGAAAAAGCGAACAATACGGCGATCTTTTCTTCCGGCGGGGGAAGACAGGATTTTATCAGCAGTGTGAGCTTGTTCACCGGTGAAGGAAGAAACAGGAAGGAACGCAGGATCAACCTCACACGGTCACAGGGAAAATTTCTTTTCAACCTGCCTTTTCCCAACATGGAGGCTCAGCCTGTGCCGGTCATTATGAAAAAAGCAGGAGTAGATAAAAACCGGATGGAAGAGATCATTGATCTGCTGAACCTGCTGTACACATATGAGATTATTGAGATAAAGAAAAGATAACACCCATGATCCAGGCCCGGCTGTTCGTTCATCAGTATAAATCGCTGGCGCGGTCGCCAAACCTGAAAAAAGAGATGGGCGTCCGCATCGCTGTCGGCGTGATGGTGTTGGTCGTCGCTGTGAATCTCCTGGCCATGGGATTATACATGAAGGAACTCCTGGGGAGCATGGCTCCGGGGAAAGAGCCCGTCAGCATATTCAACGGTTTCATCCTCTATTACCTGTGGATGGACCTGCTCCTGCGTCTGATGATGCAGGCCGTGCCGGGGCTGTCCCTCCGGTCGTACCTTCACCTCCCGGTAAGGCGCTCAACACTGGTTCATTTCCTGCTCTTTAAAACCATGGGTAGCATTTTCAACTATCTCCCCCTGTTGATCATTGTGCCTTTCACCCTGATGGCAGTGTTGGAAACCCGGTCAATACTGTCAGCCATCGCCTGGCTGTCGGGCATCTTCTTCCTCCTGCTTGCCAACGGATACCTTGCCGTTTACTTTAACCGGATGCTCCTGCGAAAGAAACAGATCATTATTCCGCTGCTGGTCATATTCATCGTGCTGCCAGCAGTTAACTACCTGGGGTGGTTACCGGTCACATCCGCTTCATCCTTTCTCTTTGACAGCATATTGTACCGGCCATATCTTCTGATACTGCCCTTGCTCTGGTTCGCGATGGTGTATATGCTGAATTATCGTACCATGATGGGCAGGCTCTACCTTGAGCAGCTGGAACGCAAACAGGGAGGCAGGGATGTCAGGGTGCGTGAAACAGGCCTGCTCACACGATTTGGCGTCCTGGGCGATTATATTGGCCTTGAACTGAAACTTATTTTCAGGAATAAACGACTCAGGCACTCAGCCCTGCTTGGCTTTCCATTCCTGCTGTTTGGCTTTTTCGTGTATTCGGATGTAGAATATGCCCGGATGATCTTCTTCCTGATTTACTTCGGTATCCTGCTGACAGGATATTTTATGGTCAATTACGGTCAGTTCCTCCTTGCCTGGGAAAGCGAATACTTTGATCTGGTATTGATCCTTCCCATACAGATGAAGCAATACCTCCGCACCAAGTTTATCATACTGGCCGGTTCCTGTGTCATATTATACCTGTGTCTTGCTCCATTTTCCCTGTACGATCGCTTCTTCCTGTTCGTGAACAGCATGCTCCTGCTTTTCAATATTGGCATTGGTGCGACATATCTGTTATGGACCGCCACCTCGAACCGTGTGCGCATTGACGTGCAGGCCAGCAGCTTCAGCTGGCAGGGCAGGGGAGGAAAACAGGTCATCCTCGTCTTCATTCTGATTGCGCTTCCCATGATCCTTTACTACCCCGTGTTCTGGCTGACAAAAAGCATTACACTTGCTGTCCTGTCACTGGGAGTGGCCGGCCTGGCCGGTATCGTCCTTAATAACCGATTGCTCGGTCACCTGGTGTCCCGGTTTTCTAAATATAAATACCTGATGGCAGCAGGATTCAGAAAGAACGTTTAATGAATGTCGCCATGATAACCGCTGAAAACCTGGTAAAGAAATATGGTACACTTACCGCCCTTAACCTTCCGCACCTCCATATTCCTGAAGGCGAATCCTTCGGGTTGGTAGGCAATAACGGTGCGGGAAAGACAACCTTTTTCAGGCTGGTGCTGAACCTGATCAGCGCCACGGAGGGACGGGTACTGTCAAAGAATAAAGATGTGGCTGGATCGGAAGACTGGAAACACTATACGGGCTCCTTCCTTGACGAAAATTTCCTCATCGGCTTTCTCACACCCGAAGAATATTTTGATTTCATTGCACGGGTGTACCTTCTTACCGTCCCCGTACTGAAGGATCAACTGAAACGGTTTGAAGGGCTGTTCAACAATGAGGTCCTCGGGAAGAGGAAGCTCATCCGAGACTTCTCAAGGGGCAACCAGAAAAAGATTGGGATAGCGGCTGCCCTCCTGGCTTGTCCCGAGGTGGTGGTGCTTGACGAACCGTTTGCCAATCTCGATCCCACAACCGTCAGCAGGCTGAAGAAACTCTTGCTTGAGTACCGGCAGGAAAAAAGGGTTACATACCTTATTTCAAGCCATGACCTCAGGCATATCACCGAGGTGTGCGGTCGCATTGTGATCCTTGATCACGGATTAGTAACCCGTGACCTGCTGACAGGAGAACACACGTTGCGGGAGATTGAACAATACTTTGCCGCGGAATAATTCCGGCCATCCGTCATCACAGGAAGGGTGCGAGCTGTCTGTGCCGACTCCTCACCACTTACTGCAATGACGGTTGTACAACCCCGCGGGGGTGTTTCATGCCTCAACCTTCCTGGGTTTCTGCTTTGCCGGAACAGGGTGATCCTTCAGTGTGGCGGTAGACTGCACGATCTCCTCATTGCTGAGTTCATGGTCTTTGAGCTCGCTGCGGAAAAATTTGTCATACCCGTTCAGGTCCATCAAACCGTGACCGCTCAAGTTAAATACGATCACCTTTTGCTTGCCTTCCTGCCTGGCTTTTTCCGCTTCCCTGATGGTGGCGGCGATGGCATGGCTGGTCTCCGGTGCAGGGATGATGCCTTCTGTCCGTGCAAAAAGCACTGCTGCCCTGTAGCACTCCAGCTGTTGCAAAGCCAGGGGTGTGATAAGCCCGGCATTAATGCACTGGCTGATCAGCGGAGCAATACCATGATACCTCAGTCCGCCCGCATGGATAGGAGGTGGGATGAACGCATGGCCCAGTGAGTGCATGGGCAGCAGTGGCGTCATCTTGGCCACATCGCCATGATCATACACAAAGGGCGCACGGGTCATCGTGGGGCAACTGGCCGGCTCTACGGGAATGATGTCGATGGTTGCCCCGTTGATCTTATCAAGAACGAACGGGAATGCCAGCCCGGAAAAATTGCTTCCACCCCCTGCACAACCGATGATCACGTCGGGTTGCTTCTCATTGATTTTCGCCAGCTGCTTCTTCGTTTCCAGCCCGATGATTGTCTGGTGAAGCATCACATGGTTCAGCACACTGCCGAGGGAATAGCGCGACTTTCCTTCCGGATCGTTCACGGCCGCCTCAATAGCTTCGCTGATGGCGATGCCCAGGCTGCCCGACGTGCCGGGGAAACGAGCCAGGACATCCCTTCCTGCCTGTGTTTCTGTGCTGGGACTGGCCACACAGGAGGCGCCCCATGCTTCCATCATCAGTTTCCGGTAGGGTTTCTGATCGAAGCTGACACGCACCATGAACACCTTGCACTCAAGTCCCAGCAGGGAACAGGCGAATGCGAGGGCGCTGCCCCACTGCCCTGCACCTGTCTCGGTGTACAGCCTCCTGATGCCAAATTCCTTGTTGTAGTATGCCTGGGCAACAGCAGTGTTTGGTTTATGGCTGCCGGCCGGAGAAAGGCTCTCGTTCTTATAGTAGATACGGGCCGGTGTGCCCAGCGCTTTCTCAAGAGCATATGCCCGCACCAGCGGTGTTGGCCTCCACAGGCTGAGCATCTCAAGAACCTTGTCGGGAATGGCGATCCATCGCTCCGTGCTCATTTCCTGCTCGATCAGGTTCATGGGAAAAACGGGAGCCAGCATCTCAGGACCTATCGGCTTGCCGTCAGGGCCCAGTGGCGGGTTCGCCGGCCCCGGAAGATCCACCGCCAGGTTGTACCACTGTTTCGGCATCTCCCTTTCATCCAGAAGGATTTTTGTCAGTCTGTTCATAATACTCATTTTTAAAGGTTAATAAATAAAAAAAGGGCATGTCGTAATCAACATGCCCTCTATACATTGGAATATCTTCAGTTCATTCCATACATTACATATTGCTTACGACGATCGTGGGCAAAATTGCCACCACCAGCGCCAGCAATGTGTATGTAAGGAAACACTCATTTTTTCTGTTCTGAATGCCAAAAGTAGTCAAATTTCTGAAATAAGCAAATCATTATGCTATTTTTTCAGAATGGTATTCATCACTTTGTCTTTCTCCAGTTTCCTGGTACAGAAGAACCAGTCATAGCATTTCATTTCACCTTCCTTGCCTTCCATACGGTTTTTTGCCGTGCCGCAGGAGCCTGCAGTGGGTACGATTACGTCATCGCCCGGTTGCCAGTCGGCCGGCAGGGCCACGGAGAATGCATCGGCGGTCTGTAGGCCGATGAGCACCCTGTACAGCTCATTGAAATTGCGACCGAGGCTGAGGGGATAATAAATAATGGTACGGATGATCCCATTGGGATCGATAAAGAACACGGCTCTCACCGCTTTCGTTGAGCTCTCGCCGGGCTGAAGCATCCCGTATTTTTTTGCCACTTCCATGGTGATATCTTCAATGAGGGGAAAGGTGACCTCGACGTTCTTCATACCCTTGTATTCGATCTTTTCCTTAATGGTACGCAGCCAGGCTATATGGCTGTATAGTCCGTCAACCGACAGTCCCACCAGCTTACAGTTGGCTTCATTGAATTTTTTCTCCATCGTGGCAAATGTCATGAACTCTGAGGTACAAACGGGTGTGAAATCGGCCGGATGGCTGAAAAGAATAACCCAGCTTCCCTTATAATCGGCGGGGAAATTGATCTCACCCTGCGTCGTCACTGCTTTAAATTCCGGTGCTTTGTCGCCAATACGTGGCATAGCAAATCTTGTCTCTTCCATAATTAAATGTTTGTAAATAATTAATAATGAATAATAAATTAAAAATTCGATTGTACTAACCGTCCGGATCGTCCTCCTATTTCCTCCTTGACAGCATCAGTTCCAGGTCTTCCTTTAACGCTGCCAGGTCTTCTTCATGTTCCACCTCATCCGATAATATCTGAAGGATAATATTATATGTCACGGGATCCCCTTCACGGGTAATATCCAGCAGGCTGTTGTAAACGCGGATGGCGCATTGTTCACCCTTGATGTTCTGCTCGAGTATCTTCTCCACATAAGGATCCTCCGGTGCATCATAACCGCAGTTCGAGAGTGTAAACCAGTCTTTGGGAGTCAATACGGGAGTGCCGCCGAGCTGTATGATACGCGTAACGATCAGTTGGGCATGGGTCAGCTCTTCTGTCGCATGAAGGTCAAGTTCGGAGATGACCGCGTCTTTCATCGGTCCCTTGACCACTTTGGCTCCGGTCCAGTACTGGTAATACGCCAGCCATTCATCGGCCAGGGCCTTGTTCAGCAGGTTGATGAGTTCATCAACGTTCATTTTGACTATTTCTCTTCCTTTTTGTGCCATGGTATATGAAAATTATAGGTTACGTAGAATGTACTTATCCGCTTATACGCTAAACTGTATTCCTAACCCTTTTGCCACCTGTTGTGCCAGTTCCTTGTCAACGGCATAAAAAAGGTTCAGTTGACGCAATATGATCTCTTTCTTTTTGGGACCGGTTACTTCCTTCAATGAACCGACGAGGTTGCTGACGGTGTTTTGTTTTTCTTTATTCGTCATCACTTTTCTGTAAAGGTTTCCCGGCTGGGTATAATGATCGTCGTCGTTTTCATTTCGGTCATAGGTGTCGGCAACCGTCGAATCCAGCTTCATAGGCGGCTCCTTGTAATTTTTATCAGCCTCAATGTTGTCAAAGCTGTTGGGGAAATAATTCGGGCTGGCACCGCCGTTACCGTCAACGCTCATTGTGCCGTCGCGCTGATGATGATGGACGGGTACGACAGGTTTATTGACGGGTATCTGTTCATAATTGGCGCCGAGCCTGTACCTGTGTGCATCGGGATAGGCGAGGATACGTCCCTGCAAAAGCTTGTCGGGCGACAGGCCAATGCCATCAACCGTATGTGACGGGGCAAAAGCGGCCTGTTCCACGTCAGCAAAGTAGTTGGCAGGTATCCTGTTCAGTTCCATCACCCCTGCTTCGATCAGGGGATATTCTTTATGAGGCCATACTTTAGTGATATCAAACGGATTCCACCTGAATTTGTTTGCCTGCTCATCCGTCATCACCTGGATGTTCAATGTCCATCTGGGGAACTCACCTCTTTCAATGGATTCCACCAGGTCACGCTGGGCATAATCGGGATCCTTCCCTTTCAGTTCCTCTGCCTGAGGGCCGGTAAGTGTTCTGATGCCTTGCTGTGTCTTAAGGTGAAATTTCACCCACACCCTCTGGTTTTTCTTATTGATCATCGAGAAGGTATGACTGCCGTAGCCATTCATGAAACGGTACCCGTCGGGGGTGCCCCTGTCGCTGAACAGGATCATCACCTGGTGCAGGCTTTCCGGGTTCAGGCTCCAGAAATCCCACATCATGGCAGGGCTCTTGAGATTGGTCTTCGGATCCCGTTTCTGGGTATGAATGAAATCAGGGAACTTTTTCGGGTCTTTAATAAAAAATACCGGGGTATTGTTTCCCACCAGATCCCAGTTGCCGTCATCGGTATAAAACTTGACGGCAAAACCGCGCGGGTCTCTTTCAGTATCAGCGCTTCCCTTCTCACCTCCGACGGTGGAGAAACGCACAAAGACACGGCACTGGTTGCCAGTATGGCTGAACAGTTTTGCACGTGTATACCGAGTAATGTCGCCGGTAACCGTGAAAGTGCCAAACGCCCCTGTGCCTTTGGCATGAACCACACGCTCGGGGATACGCTCACGGTTAAAATGAGATAACTTCTCGTGAAGGTAATAGTCCTGCAGGAGAACAGGTCCCCTTGGACCAATGGTCAGACTATCTTCATTTTCAAAGTATGGCCTGCCGGATGCGGTCGTTAACTTCTTTTTCGATTTTTTCATGCTGGTTAAACATTAATTATAACTATAATATTGATAATCAATCCTATAAAAATTTCCCAATGATCTGAAGACGGATGTCTTCAATTTTGAACCCCGGGATTTTCTTTTTTGAAAAATAACTATCGATCATTCTGTTTAGTTGCTCATCATAATAATCCTCAATTCTTTCCGAATGGTTGCTGTACAGGTGGTGATGTTTATCCAGAAATCCGTCATACCGCATAATATCACTGTCGGTCTTTACCCTGCAGATAATGTTCTTTTCCACGAAGGTGTCCAGGATTTTATACACTGTTCCAACAGAAATATTGGGGTAGCTTCGTTTCACCGAATAAACGATCTTGTCAGCCGTGGGATGATTTTTTTTATTGATGATTGCTTTCAACACAGCTAGTCGCTGGGGGGTCACGCGTAATCCCTTTTCGACCAGTATTTCCCTTGCCCTGATGGATTTCATGGAACTAATATTAAAGGAGAATAATTCTTATATAAGAATATGTAAATATAGAATAAATGCTGATACTATTCCATGAAACGGGATGAAAAATACCATGTTTAAGGACAGGGACAGGCGTATTTGTTAGTAATGAGATAATTACACTCACTGCGCATCCGGTTTATCCTCCCGTAATATTCCGTATGGATTCCAGGATTTAAAGGAGGATGAATGTCAGGAGCAGGGAGCACATGTCAGCCCTCCCTGAGGGACGGTCACCGGTCGTTTCCCCTGGTCACGAAATACAGGGCTGTGGAACAATACAGCAACAGCATGGCCAGATCCGGTCCGAAACCGTTCCCGGCTACAACAATTATATGGTAAACAGTGATGATAAAAATAACCAGGGCGGATACAACTGTGAGGGTATGACGGGAAAAGAAACCGCCGATGAACAGGAGAATGGAAAACAGGATTTGCAGCGTGCCAATATAGAATAACAATGATGCAAAGTGAAAGGTTTTCATTACATCGAAATACCTGGTGATGGCAAAGAGGACAATGGCCAGTCTCAGGATCCATACAGCCAGCGGGAAGAAGCTTTTTAAGGGTTTCATTTGCCTCTCAGTCTAATATTTCGGTGAAGATACAAATTTGAAATGATGAAATAGTTGTTGATCCTGCAAACATGATGTGATGCACCAGGCACATGGAACAGACTCCTGTTGAAAGCAGTTGGCACCTGCAGCTTTCGCTGGCCGGAGCGTTCCATGAAGTGCCTTCGACTGTTTTTGTCCGTCAACCTTTGCCTTTACAGGCAGGCATCCCTGGTTTCAGCAAGCAGTGGGATATTTTCTACTCCTGTTGTTTATCAAAGGGAAGATCCACGACCTGTTCCGCGAGGGGAAGGGTGAAATAGAAACGACTTCCCTTGCCCGGTTCGCTTTCCACGCACATCTGTCCGCCGTGTTTCTCAACAAATTCTTTGCACAATATGAGCCCAAGTCCGGTACCTTTTTCCTTCGATGAGCCGATGGCTTTGTTCTTGACATCGATCCTGAACAGTTTACCCAGGTCGTCACCGCTCAGTCCAATACCCGTATCTTCCACGGATATCTCAAGCCAGTAGTTGTGTCTCCTGGCCTTCATGCTGATGCTTCCCCCCGGTTTATTGAACTTGATGGCATTGGTCAGGAGGTTGCGGATGACCGTGTCGATCATATCCTTATCGGCAAAGGCCTTCAGCTCCTTTCCCAGTTCCGACTCGATGCGTATCTGTTTCTTCTCCGCGTTCAGAGCCAGGATCGATATGTTGATCAGGATCAGTTTCTTCAGATCGATGATCTCAGGCTTGTATTGGATCTTTCCTGTCTGGGTGAGCGACCACTTCAGCAGGTTCTCCAGCAGGTTGTAGAGAAGCCTGACCGTTTCATTGATCTGCTTCAAGGCCGTCTTCTTTTCCTCGTTGCTCAGATGGTCGAAGTTCAGGGCCAGCGATTCGGTGATGGAGAGAAGAACGGAGAATGGATTTTTCAGGTCATGGGAGATAATAGAGAAGAATTTATCTTTGGCAGCATTCAGGATAGCCAGGTCATCGCGCTGGCGCGAGATCTCTTCCTCGGCATCCTTAAGCCGTGTGATATCCGAATCGATGCATACCAGCTGTTGAATCCTTCCCCTGCTGTCAAGGATGGGTGAAAGGGTACTCTGGAACCATACTTTTTTACCTGACCTAGTCATCTGGTAGCCGTGGTAGGTTACCGATGCCTTTTTTTCCCGGCACTCGTTGAGAATATCACTGATCCTGCTGTTCATGCTTGCCCGGATGATATTGCCGCCCCTGTCACGGATAAACTCTTCAAGGGTATATTCATAGAGCTTCCTGAATCCCTCGTTTGCATATTCAAAATTTCCCTCTGCATCCATGATGGTGACGGCGTTTTCTGTTTCTCTCACCACCACCGACAGTCTGTGCAGCTCACGGTTTATTTCCATGAGTTTTTCCGACTGTCTTTCAATCATGTCGCGGGATTTTCTCAAGCTTTCGCGCATGCCGATCAAGGCCTGTCCCAGGATATCTGAATCGCTGAGGAGGGTATATTCGGCACGGAGATTCCCTTCTCCGATTTTCCTGGCAAAGAATGCGGTAGAGTTCAATCCGTCGATCAGCTTGTTCACCGAGCGAGCCATCTCCTCTGTCTCATCACCGGTGTTTATGTCAAGTTTGCGGATGCTGTCAATGCGTCCCTGTGCCAGTTCATGCAGGATAACGGTGGTCTTCTCAATGGGAGAGGTGATGTTGCGCGCAATGATCCAGATGATGATGCTTAACAGGAGCAGTCCAAGCAAGCTGGAGACGAGTGTGATTAACTGGTTTTCATGTGCCTGCCGCATGATCACGTTTACCGGTGCAACAATTCCCACCGACCAGGGGGTGCGCGTTCTGCCAAGGAAAAGCGGTACCATGGTGACATGAAC
The DNA here is from genome assembly GCA_034678415.1 of Bacteroidales bacterium. Lineage (GTDB taxonomy): Bacteria > Bacteroidota > Bacteroidia > Bacteroidales > VadinHA17 > JAXDBV01. The sequence continues at coordinate 28,597 of JAXDBV010000224.1, read as the reverse complement.
ATCCTTCTTCAGCCGTTCATCCTTCGTGACAAAATCAAGATTCCTGCCTTCCATGATCCCTTCCAGTACTTCTGATTCTTGGTCCTTTTCCGGGTAAAGATCATGGATGTTCCTGTTGATCATGAAGCTGTCGGGATGAGAAACGATGCTACCGTCGTGTGCGACAAGGAAGGCGTAGCTGTCCTTGAACGGACGGATATCCCTGATGATCTCTTGGAAGCTTGTCAGGGGTATGTCCATACCGGCCAGTCCGAGGAACCGGCCGGTTTCCATGACCGGTACAATGAGTGTGACTTCCAGCACATCGGTGGTGAGACGCTGTTCCTCGTGTGGGTGGGCACCCTCCCGGATTTTGCTTTTGTAATATGGGTCATGTCTCGACTCCTGAGGGTTACTCTTGATACGGTAATATAGGGATGTTCTGTCCTCTTCTTCAGTGTCCAGCGTATCCGTTCTGAACATCTGCTGTCCTTCCGACCAGTAGAGCGTATGCCGAATCCTCCCATGCGGTTTTGTGTAACGGCTATCGATGGCGGTAATCTCCCACTGGATAAATACAGCAATATATTCGGGGTTTTCATCCAGTACATTCCTAAGGATCTCGTTGTTGAGGTGTAACCGTTGTTCAACGGGCATAGTGCGGTAACTTCTCAGCACCTGTGCCATGGCTCTGGCCGTGCCGAAATGAGCATTCATCAGGGCCATGATCCTGTTTGATGACTCCGTGGCATAGGCGTTGGCAATTTTCAGTGCATCTTCCACCGATCTGACGCGGCCGGTGTAGCTGATGTATCCAATGGCGCTGATGTAAATGATGACTGTGGTGGTCAGCACCAGCAGTAACATCCTCGATCTGATCCGTAGTTTCATCAAAACAGCATAGGATTCAGGTCAAAGGTATAAAAAAATTATTTCGCGCTAAGCGGCTCATTAACAGTGTTATATATTTAGTCCGGGCACGGGCGGTTACAAAGAGCAGGCCGCCGGACAGCGCTGTATGTCCGGTTCTATCCGGCATTGTTCCTGCCGAAGTTTTCAATGAATTCTGTCTCATCCGCACCCATCTCCCGGGTTTTGAAAATATCCTGACCTTCCAGCCATTTTTCAAGGAGGTTGTCCGTTTTCATGGCTGTGCGGAGTGCCGATTCAAACGGCCATTCTGTATTATGGATTTTCAGCTCCGACAGGGCGACGGTGATCCCCATGTTTACCATCCGTCCGGCCCGGATAGGAAAACCATACAGCTCGGGAAAATGCTTCATGTCACGGGGAGCCCTTTGTTCTCTGATGCACGAAATCACGTTGGCCGAAAGATAGGTGCGGCAGGCCATCGGCCGGACAGGGTAAACACTGCAAACCCCCTTATCCGAAAGAAGGGAACAGGGATGTTTGTAATAGAGAAAATCCTGTGCTTTCATTCCCGACGTGATCCTGTCTTTTTCATCCGTTTTCCGCATCGCCTGCCGGTACTCATCCCCCGACATATTTTTTTTCATATGATCTGCCAGAAACAGCACTTCATGCGGCATGGCAAGGACACACTGATGGCAGCAGTACAAGCACCCCTTCATACAGGCAATATTTTTTCCCTCCCTTTGGCAGCGACGGGTGAATGAATGCAACAACCCGTCCATCGCATCGTAAATGCTGCCGGTCAGTTCCCTGACAGATGCGATGTCTGGTGAGGTACCGAAAATGATCGTGGCTTTAACATATCCATCGGTAAAGAATATGCGGTCGTGTTCAGTGAACTGGCTGGTAAAATATCGCCGGGCAAGCCCGGACAGATCCTGCGGTCGGGTATCGTTTGGCATGATCATTTCAGCAGGTAGTGCTGTATAACGCGTGGAAGAAGAGAAGAGATGATAATGGCCACACCCACCAGCGAGTAGACAAACTGAAGAATATAACTTCCCCCTGTCAGGTAGACCTGAACAGTTATCCAGATTACCACCATGATGCCGGTGTACAGGGAAAAGGTCCATGCCCAGTACATGTCTTTATATATGTTCAGCTTGTTAGCCCATCTCCATAAGGGTTTCAGAAGGAGGGGCAAGGGAAGCATCAGCGGGAAAAGTCCCAGGAACAAGGCAAGTATGATACCCGGGATAAGGTAGTTGTGAAACGGGGTATTCTGAAGCAGGCTCAGAGGTAGTTGCAGAAATTCACCCGAGGGGCTCAGGATGAGGCCTAATCCCCCGAAGAGCCCGCTTGAAGATTGGAATATCAATAGGATCACGAGAATGTAGACCTCAAACGGACGGGCCGGTTCATTTTCCATGGCAAGTCGATTTTTCTGTAAAGCTAAGGGTTTGTCTTCTTTCCGGCAATAATTCTTTCCGATGGTGTCAGGGATTCATGTTGAAGATAGTGCATTTACACGAAACACACCGCCCGGAAGCAGATCATGTAATGACGGACAGTAAGTTTCCTCATTACTATTCTTACTATTTCGATAATGAATTAAGTGAATCGATAATCCCATCAGGAAAGGCTGTAACGGAGGCTGGCCGGTCATCAGGCATCGTTCATCGGATGTTCCTCCTGGTGGTGCCTCCCGCAGCACCCCATGTGCCGGCGGGCGTGTCCCATTACGTCATACAAAACGAAAGCCCGGACAACTTCATTATCCGGGCATCCATCCCTGCGGTGTGGACGGGGCTCGAACCCGCGACCCCCGGCGTGACAGGCCGGTATTCTAACCAAGCTGAACTACCACACCCTGTTAGCGCAGCAAAATTACACTAATTTTTCATTTTCCAAAAACAAAAAACTCAACGGCATTGCCGTATTATTAACTCAAATTAGGTACTAATACGGAAAACTTTTACGTGTTCACAGTTATTTTCTTCCGTGATAATAGCCGTATTTTTGTGTTTATACAGGCAATGAAAAGACGGTTTCATTTCTGGCGTGTTTTTCTTCTCAGAAAAGGTATCCTGCCTGTCCTCAGGCTTCCTTTCCACCGGCGCATATTCTATGCCATCCTCGGAATACTGATCGTTCTGACCATCGCTGTTCTTATCCAGGGAATTTATTATACCCGCTATCATGGTAATATTCTCGGGGAAATCGACAGGGGACTATTCTTTTTCATCATTGCCGGAATGATTGCCCAGTTAATCGATGGCGCCCTGGGAATGGCTTACGGGGTGAGTTGTACCTCTTTGTTGCTGGGCATGAATGTGGCACCGGCTATCGCATCGGCAAGTGTCCATGTGTCAGAGGTCTTCACCTCCGGAATCTCCGGCATCTCTCATCTGTATTTCAGGAATATTGACAAAAAACTGTTTCTCAGGCTTGTTTTCTGGGGTGTGGCTGGCGGCGTTACCGGCGCGTGGCTGCTGTCGGATATCCTCAACGGGATGTATGTCAAACCATTCATCTCCTGCTACCTGCTGATCCTGGGCGTTGTGATTCTCATCGGAGCTTTTCACGGGGGGAAGAAAAAATCGCTGCCAAAACGTGTCGGATTACTGGCAATATTGGGAGGATTCATGGATGCTATTGGGGGAGGCGGATGGGGACCCATCGTTACTTCGCGCCTGATACGGAGAAATATTAATCCGAGAAGAATCATCGGAACTGTGAATATCTCGGAGTTCTTTATAACCTTCTCTACTTCCGGGGTTTTTCTCATACTCATTGGCGTTGACAGCTGGAAACCGATTATCGGACTTATTGTGGGAGGGGGCATCGCTGCTCCCTTTACCGCGTGGATTGTCCGGATTATCCATCATAAGTTCCTGACCGTCATGGTTGGTATCCTCGTCTGTCTCCTCAGTATTTACAATCTGTACACTTCATGGGACTTCCTGCTGAAGATCGGAAATGCCGTTGGACTTACCGGAACATGATGTGTTTCCGTTCAACCGTTTGCCGAAGGATGCACACGGGTGGTTCAGCAGGGATAAAGCAACGCAGGGTTATGCAAAAAAAGTGAAGTGTACGCTTCCATATTGCCTTCCCTGCATATACTTCGGGTGATCCTCAAAGCGGGTATTTCTGCCATGTTCAATGATAAGCCAGCCATGCGGTTTCAGGAGTTTCCGTTCAAAGATGATGTGGGGCAACGATTCAATGCCTTTCAGGTCATAGGGAGGATCAGCAAAGATGATGTCGTATTGTGAAGAGCAGTGTTTCAGGTAGCGGAAGGCATCGGCTCTCACCACCCGCACCTGTTCGAAAGCCAGATCGTGTATGGTTTTACGTATAAACCGTGAATGAAACGGATCGAGCTCCACCGTTTCAACTGCAGCGGCCCCGCGCGAGGCGAATTCATAGCTTATGTTACCGGTGCCTGCAAACAGATCGAGCACCTCCAACGTTTGTATCGTAAAACTGTTTTCGATGATGTTGAACAGGCTCTCCTTGGCAAAATCAGTGGTAGGCCTAGCTCTCAGGGAACCCGGAGGGTGAATCTGTTTCCCCCTGAATTTGCCGGTGATTATGCGCAAGCAAACAGGTTTAGAAGGTTAACAAAACGATGTTCGGCCGAAGGACCAAAGGTGTAGCTGTACGTATACAGTTCATCCGGCCTGGCAAAACGGATCTTCTTGAGATACCGTCGCAGCAGAAGATAGTGTTCAGAAGTTTTCGAGATATCACCGCTGAGAATCAGCTCATCCTCCTCCTGGTTGAGCTTCAGCTGTTCATAAATATAGAGGATGAAGAAGAGCATGTCGTGTTCATGCGTGTAGCTGAAGGTATTGTATATCTTCAGTTTTTTCTTTTCCGCAACGGCAATGTCGAGGAAGTTCCCGTGCAGGCATACGGCAACCGAGGGTTGGTTTGTGGAAGCCTGTCGTAAAAGGGTTTCAAGCAGGGCAAATCCCTGGTGGAAGAACACCGCCTGCCGGAACCTGCCGGTAACGGCTTCGCAGACAGGGGAAGGGGCGGCAAACACCAGGTAGGCATCTTCTTTTTTCAGGCGGCAGAAGTTGATCTCCTCCCGTTTGTCAGCTACATGATTGAATTCAAAATACATACGTGCCTGGTCACGGTTGAACAGGGGAGACGGTACCAGGGTGAACTTCTGCGTCTTCCAGATGAAATACACACTTTTATAAGGCCTTGCCAGGAACTCGTCCTTGCTCAATACCTCCAGCGTTTCTCGGGCAAACGTGTCGGGATCACCGTCCCGGAGAAAGGTATAATGTCGTAAGGCCACGTACTTGTTTCTGGCCAGATCGAGGAGGCAATAGCTGAACTCCTTCTGACCTGCCTGCATCGTCAGATGGTATGATGAGGTCTGGTTTAGATCCAGGGTTTCATCCAGAAAATTCAGTTCCTGCATACGATAGTAATTACGGGCAGGCAAAATGCCGGTTTCATGCATGCCTTTGCATGTAAAATTAAGAACATTATTTAAATTGCAAATCTTAATTTTTGTGGTTTCAACGGGCATTCCTCATCCGGAATAACATCATGGACGTATGGCCGGTTGTTTTCTGGCAACGGAATGCCAAAAGCCAGCCGGAATGATACAGGATCATATCGTAACGATCCTCAGGAGTAATATGCCTCATGTTCCCACCTGCGGGCAGCTCAGCCTTATGGGTGTGCTGGCGGAACTGATTACCAGCCGGGGTGAACGGGAGTGCCTGCTCATCAAAGGGTATGCCGGTACCGGCAAGACCACGCTCGTCTATTCACTGGTGAAAACCCTGGATGCGTTCGGTATACGGTCTGTGCTGATGGCTCCCACGGGAAGGGCTGCCAAGGTGCTGAGCAGCTATTCCGGCAGGAATGCCTATACCATCCATAAAACCATCTACCGGCAGAAATCAGCCAGGGACGGACTCGGTGAGTTTGTGCTTGACAGGAACATGAGTCGCGATACCTTCTTCATTGTGGATGAAGCCTCCATGATCTCCAACCAGCCACAGGAACTGAACATCTTCGGCAGCGGACGCCTCCTCGATGACCTGTTGACCTACGTGTATAACGACCGCAACTGCAAACTCGTGCTGATTGGTGACACGGCACAGCTGCCACCTGTGGGGCTGGAGATAAGTCCCGCCCTTGATGCCCGTGTGCTCCAACAATACCGCCTTCATGTGAGAGAGGCTTTCCTGGATGAGATCATGCGCCATTCACTCGACTCGGGAATCCTCTATAATGCCACCGTCGTACGCAAACAGATTGATACCCGCAGGTTCAATGTGCCCCGGTTCAAACTGGGCTCATTCCCCGATATCAAACGCATCGGCGGTGATGAATTCCTCGAACTGCTCTCAGGCAAATACGATACCCATGGGTTACACAACTGTATGGTGGTCAGCCGTTCGAACAAGAGGGCTAACCGGTATAACCAGGCGATCAGGAACAGTATCCTCTACAGGGAAGATGAGATCAACCAGGGCGACCTGCTGATGGTGGTGAAAAATAACTATTACTGGCTTCAGAAAAACCAGGAAACCGACTTCATTGCCAACGGCGATATTCTCGAAATCATGAGGATCAGGGGATACCAGGAATACTACGATCATCGCTTTGCCGATGTTTTGCTCAGGTTTACCGATTACGGCAACCTCGAGATCGAGGCAAAGATCATGCTTGATACCCTTACCATTGAAACTGCTTCCCAGCCAGCCCAGGATGCGAAAAAACTGTTTGAGGCTATCCTCAGTGAGCAGGACACAGGAAAGACACGCAAGGCACAGTACCAGGCCGTTCGTGAAAATCCATACTTTAATGCTCTGCAGGTGAAATTTGCCTATACCGTCACCTGCCATAAAGCCCAGGGTGGACAATGGCCTAATGTGTTTGTCGACCAGGGATTCTTCCGGGAAGATATGGTAAATACCGAATATCTGCGATGGCTGTATACCGCTCTGACCCGCGCAACCGACAGCCTTTACCTGGTGAATTTCCCGCACGTCTTCTTCCCGGCCGAAGACAACCCATGAGCCGATCAGACGATTGTCTGCGCAGAAGCAATGGGCAATGATTCAATCATGTATTAACCCTTGATGGATCATGTTCCCATAATTGTTGTTTTATCATCACAGGCAAAAAATTCCAGCTGTATGGTCACATGGTGGATATGGTACTTCTCCCGCAGCATTCTTTCCATGTTCATCCTGACCTCTTCGGCCTGGCTAAGGGGCAGGTCACTGCACAGGTCAGCATGGCATTCAAAATGTACCTGGTTGTCGCTTAGTTGCCATATATGGACATGATGAATGTTGTCAACCATAGGATCTTTTTCCAGCTCGGCCTTGATAAGGTCAATATCGATACCGCGGGGTGTTGATTCCATCAGGATGTTGATGGTATCGCGAAGAACGCTGTAAGTCTCCCTGATAATGAACATACCTATGATGAAGGTAAGCAGGGGATCGATCCAGTACAGGCGAAACAGCATCATCAGCACAGCACCGATAATCACGGCGACCGATGACAGGGTATCGGCCAGCAGGTGCAGGTAAGCAGCCCTGACATTCAGGCTCCACACCGAATCCTTTCTCAGCAGGAGCACTGAGACAAAGTTTCCGATGAAACCGGCGGCCGCTACAGACAGCATTAACAGACCTTTCACAGGTTCGGGGTTCATCAGCCGTTGATACGCCTGCACAAAAAGAAACAAGCTGATGCCGATCAGTACCGAGGCGTTGAACAGGGCAGCCAGGATTTCCAGCCGTTTATATCCGAAGGTCTTTCTTCTGTTCGATGGTAACCTCCCGAAACGAATGGCAAGAAAGGAAAGAAAAATGGCCAGGGTGTCGCTAAGGTTATGAAATGCATCCGATACCAGGGCCAGACTGTTCGACAAAAGCCCGCCGATAAACTCAAGAAGCGTAATGCCCAGGTTGAGCAGGATGCTGATGACAACATTCCGCTCATTTACATTTTCGTTGTGATGATGTTCCTGAGTCATCGGACACATTTATTTGACGTAATAATAGGTAAACAACAACCCCCGCGTACGAGGGAAACAAAGACAGGATATAAATGGTTCCGGTAAAATGAAAAAAATAAAGAATACTTTAATAATATTGAATATTTATTTCAATAATAAAATATAAAAATCAATATAATTTAATTGCAAATAAAATAGATGCAACATCGGATGAATTTAATATATAAACTAATCGCCGATAATTTTCACAAGCACCCGTTTTCTTCTCTTCCCGTCGAATTCGCCATAGAAAATTTGTTCCCACGGTCCGAAATCGAGTTTTCCGCCGGTAATGGCGACGACCACTTCGCGTCCCATAATTGTTCTCTTGAGGTGGGCGTCGGCGTTGTTTTCATACCTGTTGTGTTTGTACTGGGAGTAAGGTTCTTCCGGGGCAAGTTTTTCGAGCCACACCTCAAAATCCTGGTGCAGCCCGCTCTCATCGTCATTAATGAACACGCTGGCGGTGATGTGCATGGCATTTACCAGTACCAGGCCTTCGGTCACACCGCTTTCTCGTACACATTGCTCCACCTGACGGGTAATGTTTATCATTTCCCTTCTTCCGCTGGTATTGAACCAGAGTTCTTTCCTGTATGATTTCATATCCCGATGAATGATTGGTTATGATGTGATATTAAGGAATGATTTGATATTAGTAATTCTTTCATCCAGAAGCCGGTTCACGCGCCCGAAATCTTCCCTTCCCTTCATTTTTTCTTTCACGCCGATGTAGAACTTTATTTTCGGTTCCGTTCCTGACGGGCGGATGGATATCTTGGTATTGTCGTGAAGGATAAATTGCAGGACATTGGATTTTGGCAGTCGGATATCGTACTTCAGGTGACTGATCATGTCGTAGGTTTTGGAGCTGAGGTAATCGTGCACCAGCATGACATTTGAATTATTGATGGATTCTGGGGGGCTCGTTCTGAACCGTTCCATCATTTTCTGGATTTCTTCCGATCCGGTTTTACCTTCCTTATAGAGGGATATCTGCACTTCCTTATACAGCCCGTACTCGGTATAGATATCCAGTAGTACATCGAACAGGGTTTTTTCCCTGTCTCTGGCCCATGCGGCGCATTCAGCTATCAGGGCGCAGGCCGAGACCGCATCCTTGTCCCTCACGAAATCGCCGGCCAGGTAGCCATAGCTCTCCTCTCCGCCGCCAATGTATTTCTGTTTGCCTTCCATCTTAAGAATGATGTCGGCGATAAACTTGAACCCTGTCAGCACATCATAATGCTTCACCCCGTATTTATCGGCAATTTCTGTCAGCAGTTCGGTGGTAACTATTGTTTTGACGATGTATTCATTGCCTTTGAGAAGTCCTTTTTCCGACCATTTCATGAGGAGGTACCATGTGAGGAGGGTGGCGGTCTGGTTCCCGTTGAGGAGAAGATAGTCGCCATGCTGGTCTTTTATTGCAACGCCCAGCCTGTCGGTATCGGGGTCGGTGGCCATTACCAGTTCACCGTTGACCTCGCTTGCCCTCCGGACTGCCATTTCGAGGGCTGACTGTTCTTCCGGGTTCGGAGAACGGACCGTGGGGAAATTGCCGTCGGGAATATCCTGTTCAGGCACATTGAAAATACTGGTGAATCCGAACTTCCTGAGAGCCATGGGCACCAGCTTCACTCCGCTGCCGTGCAATGGGGTATACACGATGCGCAGGTCATGGTTCCTTTTGATCACAGCAGGATCGAGCGACAGTTCCTTTACCCGCGATATGTAGGCATTATCCACTTCCCGCCCGATGATCTGAATATGCTTAACCGGTCCCCCGGTCTTCACCTCACTGATATCCCTGATACGTTGCACCTCTTCAATGATATTCCTGTCGTGCGGCTCGATCACCTGTGCTCCATCTTCCCAGTAAACCTTATACCCGTTATATTCCCTGGGATTATGAGAGGCGGTAACCACCACACCTGACTGGCATTTGAAGTGCCGGATGGCAAACGACAGTTCGGGCGTGGGCCGCAGATCATCAAAGAGGTATACCCTGATGTTGTTGGCTGCAAATATCTCGGCAGCGGTACGGGCAAAAAGCTTGCTGTTGTTCCTTGAGTCGTGGGCAATGGCTACGCGTATCGGGTCCTTTTGACCGCTAAACTGTTTGATGAGGTAGTTGGCCAGCCCCTGCGTTGACATGCCAACGGTATAGATATTCATCCGGTTGGTACCTGCACCCATGATTCCACGCATACCGCCCGTACCAAACTCCAGATCCTTGTAAAACGCTTCCACCAGGGCATCCTCATCCCGATCAAGCATGCGTCTTACCTCTTCCCTGGTTTCTTCATCATAACGGTTATCCAGCCATTGTTCAGCTTTCTTACGTATTTGTTTCAGTGTATCGTTGTTCATATTCCGTCAAGGTTACCGGTTGTACTCTTTAATGAAATTTTCAAGGCTTTCTTTCCAGTGGGGTATAGTTATGCCGAACGCCTGTTTTATTTTTTCCTTGCTCATGACGCTGTAAAAGGGCCGGGGTGCATGTTGGAGGTACTGGCTGGTGGGGACGGGCATCACGCGGCAGGGGAGATGGGCCAGTCGCACAATCTCCCAGGCAAAGTCATACCAGCTGGCGATCCCTTCGTTGGAATAGTGATATATTCCCGGCACGACTTTTACCGGTTTGAGCCGTATATGTTGAATGATGATATGTATTGCAGAGGCCAGGTCCCTGGCACACGTGGGCGATCCCACCTGGTCGTTTACCACCCGTAATATCGGTTTGTTTAATCCATTGGTTAGGATGGTCTTTACAAAGTTGGTTCCTGTGTGTGAATAAAGCCAGGAGGTACGTATGACAATACCCTTTTTGTAGTTGCGCAATGCTTGTTCTCCTCCCAGTTTTGTCCGCCCGTAGGCAGATAACGGTCGTGCCGGGTCGTTCTCAAGGTACGGCTTCGGGCTGTTGCCGTCGAACACATAATCGGTGGAGAGGTGAATCACCCATGAACCGAACCGGGATGACACCTCGCGCAGGTATGAGGGGGCAAGGGTGTTGACCATCTCCGCCTGTGCCGTTTCCTTCTCGGCCTGGTCAACCCGCGTATATGCTGCACAATTCACAATCACGTGAATATCATGGTTGATGAAATACTTCTCTACCTCTTCTTTCCTTGTCACATCAAGGGTATCAGTATCCGTTAGAAAGGCATGATCCTCACTGCCCGACAAAACTGCTGCCAGTTCATGTCCCAGTTGTCCATTGGCGCCTGTGACAAGTATGTTCATTTCAGTGGTTCAGATTTCACCAAACACAAAATTCATCTCCGCTTTACTGAAGAGGGGTAGTATTCTGTCCTTGGGAGAGATCACTGCCTTTTTCAGGTCGATCTGCCAGTCAATGTTCAGGGAAGGATCACTGAACAATATTCCCCTTTCCGCGTCAGCCCGGTAAAGATGATCACATTTGTATTCCAGGACAGCATAGTCACTCAGAACGGAAAACCCGTGGGCAAATCCACGGGGGATATACAGTTGTGTGTGGTTTTCACAGCTGAGGTTGATGCTGTACCATTTCCCGAAGGAGGGTGAGTTTCTCCTCAGATCGACCGCAATATCGACCACCTCTCCCTCCAGCACATGGATGAGTTTAGCCTGGGCATAGGGTGCCAGCTGGTAATGGAGTCCCCTCAGGACATTTTTTTTCGACAACGACTGGTTATCCTGCACAAAACGCACGTTCAGCCCGGCTTTTTCAAAACTTCCGGCATGGAATTTTTCAAGGAAATAGCCCCTGTCATCGTTGATGATGTCAGGCTGTATAACAAACAACCCCGGGAATGATGTCTGAATGATCTCCATGTCATCAGAATTATCGGATGAACGGTTCCTCACCCCCCAGGGCAAGAAGATATTGTCCGTACTGGCTGTTCTCCATGCTTTCCCCCAGACGGATGAGCTGATCCCTGGTGATATAGCCTTTTTTATAGGCGATTTCCTCTATACATGCAGCTTTGAGGCCTTGCCTGTTTTCAAGGGTGGCAATGAAGTTTGATGCCTGGAGGAGGTTGTCGTGTGTGCCCGTGTCGAGCCATGCCATTCCACGACCCAGGATTTTTACCCGTAAACGGTTTTCTTCCAGGTAGAGACGGTTCAGATCGGTAATCTCCAGTTCACCCCTGGCCGAAGGTGTTAACGAATATGCTTTAGCCACCACATCGTTGGAATAGAAATACAGCCCGGTAACGGCATAATTTGATTTTGGCACTTCAGGTTTTTCTTCAATACTGACCACTTTCCCCGAACGGTCGAACTGTGCCACCCCATATCGCCGGGGATCTCTAACATAATAACCGAAGATGACGGCGCCGTCCCTGAGAGCCGCGGTCTCGGTAAGCATGGTTCCGAACCCGTCACCGTAGAAGATATTATCCCCGAGAATCATGCAAACCGGATCGGTGCCGATGAATCGTTCGCCGATGATAAATGCCTGGGCCAGCCCACCGGGCGACGGTTGTACCTCGTAGGAAATGGAAATGCCGATGCGGTGGCCGTCGCCAAGAAGATCCCGGAACAGGTGGATATCCCTGGGGGTGGAAATGACCAGTATGTCACGTATGCCGGCCAGCATCAGTACCGACAGGGGGTAGTAGATCATCGGTTTGTCGTACACCGGAATGATCTGTTTGGATATGCTCTGTGTTATGGGATACAGGCGGGTGCCTGAACCCCCGGCCAGAATAATTCCCTTCATAGATTGAGCAGGTTTTTAAAATAATCAATGGTCATTTTCAGTCCCTCTTCCAGGGAGATGGCTGGTTCCCAATGCAGCACTTCCCGGGCCACGGTAATATCAGGCCGGCGACGAACCGGATCATCCTGAGGCAGATCACTGAAGATGAGCTTCGACCTTGAGCCGGTCAGCTTCACAATAAGGGTGGCCAGGTCAATAATACGAAACTCAACCGGGTTGCCCAGGTTGACAGGTCCGATCACCTCATCGGAGGTATCCATCAGGCGGACCAGCCCCGAAACCAGGTCGGAGATATATTGAAAACTCCTCGTTTGCAATCCTTTGCCATAGATGGTGATGTCTTCGTTCTTCAGCACCTGGACAATAAAGTTTGACACCACCCTGCCATCGTTTGGATCCATGTTGGGTCCATACGTGTTAAATATCCTGGCGATCTTTATCCTTACATGGTTCTGCCGGTGATAATCCATGAAGATGGTTTCGGCACACCGCTTCCCCTCATCATAACACGATCGTTTTCCTACCGGGTTGACATTTCCCCAGTACGCTTCGGGCTGGGGATGAACCGACGGATCGCCGTAAATTTCAGACGTGGAAGCCTGCAGTATTTTAGCTTTTATCCGTTTCGCCAGGCCGAGCATATTGATAGCCCCCATGACCGACGTTTTGATCGTTTTGATGGGATTGAACTGGTACTGAACAGGTGAGGCCGGGCAGGCGAGGTTGTAAATCTGGTCCACCTCAATATAGAAGGGGATGGTAACATCATGCCGTACTAATTCAAAATACGGGTGGTTAGCCATGTGGAGGATATTCCTTTTGGCCCCGGTGTAAAAGTTGTCAAGGCAGATCACTTCATGTCCCTGCTCCAGGAGGGTGCCGCAAAGATGGGAACCGATGAAACCGGCTCCCCCGGTGACAAGGATCCTGCTCATGTTGTTTTATATATTTATTGCCTGCCGATGGAATAATATGTATATCCCTGTTCAGTCAGTTCCTCCGGATCGAAGATATTCCTGCCGTCGAAGATCAGTTTGTTCTTCATCAGCCTGGATATCACATTAAAATTAGGCATCCGAAACTCGCTCCATTCTGTCACGAGGATGAGGGCGTCTGCATCGATGAGAGCTTCGAACTGGTCTTTTGCGTAAGTGACGGTATCTCCCAGCATCTTACGTGCCTCGTTCATGGCAGCAGGGTCATATACTTTGATCCTGGCTCCCGCATCAAGCAGTTTCTTTATGATCACCAGCGACGGAGCTTCCCTCATATCATCGGTCTGAGGTTTGAAAGAAAGGCCCCAGATCCCGAACATCCTTCCTTTTATGTCCCCGTTGAAGTGCATCAATATTTTTTCCACCAGTATTCCCTTCTGCCTTTCGTTCACTTTCTCTGCCGCCTTGAGCACCTCCATGGTGTACTTGTGTTGCTCGGCTATTTTAATCAGGGCTTTCACGTCTTTCGGGAAGCATGATCCGCCGTACCCTGTGCCCGGGTAAATAAATTTATTGCCGATCCTGGGGTCGCTGCCAATGCCTTTTCGAACCATATTTATATCCGCGCCCACCCGTTCGGCAAGGTTGGCAATATCATTGATAAAGCTGATCCTTGTGGCCAGCATGGCATTGGCCGCATACTTGGTCAGCTCGGCCGAAGCAATATCCATAAAAAGGATGGGGTGGTTATTCAAAAGAAAGGGTTTGTATAGCCTCCGCATCATTTTTTCGGCTTCCTGCGACTCAATGCCGATTACGATTCTGTCAGGCTTGAGAAAATCTTCGACGGCGGCTCCTTCTTTGAGAAACTCGGGATTTGATGCCACATGGAACGGGATATCCGAGTTTCTTTTCTTCAGTTCTTCAAGGATGGTTTGTTTTACAAGCTGTGATGTGCCGACAGGAACGGTACTCTTGGTGGCAACGACAATGCAGTGATCGAGGTATTGTCCGATCTGCCTGGCCACGTTGATAACATGCCTCAGGTCGGCGCTCCCGTCTTCCCCCGGAGGTGTTCCCACAGCAATAAACACCACTTCGGAATCTTTCAAACCATCCCTGAGTTCGGTGGTGAAGGATAACCTTCCCGTGCTGAGATTCTTTTGCAACAGTGGCTCCAGACCGGGTTCGTAAATAGGCACCTTCCCTTCTTTCAGAAGCCTGATCTTTTCCTTGTCAACATCCACACAAACTGTCTCAACACCCGTTTCTGCAAAACAGGTACCTGTAACCAGACCGACATACCCGGTTCCAATTATCGTAATTTTCATTCACTGAGCAATTAGTTAAAAATCTGATACGGACAAAAATAATCATTTTATCCATCCGTGAAGAACAGATCAACATATTTGCACGTATGTAGAAAACATATGATATCACCCCGCCGTTTGCTCGTGAAATGCATTGATTTTTTTAACCATTCCTGAGCCATTTACAAAATAATGTTGTATTTTTGCACCTCAAAATATTCAATAAATAATGTCTAACTAACTAATTATTAATTGATTTAATTTAAAATGACTGAAAAAGAAAAAACCAGGATTGATGAACCGCAGGAGGCGGAGGAAGCCAAGTCCGTAACTGGATCATCAAAGGATGAAACAAAGATGGATTCCGTAGAGGCTGCTGAATCGGAACAGAAAGAACCGGGAATCCCGGCTGATCGTGCCGACGCTGATTCAAGAAGCGAAAAAAGCATGGCCAAACAACCAAAGAAACAACCTAAACCGGTACCTGTGATTGAAGCGCAAGACAAGGAGATAAAAAAGGGTTACCCGATGGAGGATCTTGAAAAAGAAGATATTACTGAACTGATCGAGGAGGTCGATGAGCAGGAACTGGAAGCAGCAGTCAAGGCTCACGTCAAGGAGACGGAGGAGGTGGGAGAAGAAGAGACCGAGGAAGAAGTTGAACTGAAAATTGCTCCTGTGGTCGATGACATTCATCATAATGAAACAAAACTGGAAGATTTTAACTGGGATGGGTATACCGATCAGTCGGGACTGTATTCTTCCAGTAAAAGCAAGGATATTGAAAAGATGTACGATGAAACCCTTTCCTCCGTGGCAGAGAATGAGGTGGTGGAAGGTACCGTGATTGCGATGAACAAGAGGGAAGTGGTCATCAATATCGGATATAAATCGGAAGGTGTTATATCCCTGAATGAATTCCGTTACAACCCCGATCTTAAGGTGGGCGATGCGGTGGAGGTATACGTGGAGAGCAAGGAGGACAAGAAAGGCCAGCTTCTGCTTTCACATAAGAAAGCGCGTGCCATGCGCTCGTGGGACCGCGTGAATGAAGCGCTGAACAAAGATGAGATCATTAAGGGGTATATCAAATGCCGTACCAAGGGCGGGATGATCGTTGATGTGTTCGGTATCGAGGCATTCCTCCCCGGTTCGCAGATTGACGTGAAACCCATCCGTGATTATGATATTTATGTGGGAAAAACCATGGAGTTCAAGGTGGTGAAGATCAATCAGGAATTCCGTAACGTCGTGGTATCACACAAAGCCCTGATCGAGGAAGAGCTGGAACAGCAGAAGAGGGAAATCATTGCCAAACTCGAAAAGGGACAGGTTCTCGAAGGGACGGTGAAAAACATCACCTCATACGGGGTATTCATCGACCTTGGAGGTGTGGATGGACTGATCCATATTACCGACCTGAGCTGGGGACGGGTGAACCACCCGGAAGAGATAGTCCAGCTCGATTCAAAGCTAAATGTTGTTATCCTTGATTTTGACGATGACAAGAAACGGATCGCGCTGGGTCTGAAACAGCTCACTCCCCATCCGTGGGATTCGCTCGATGCAACACTGAAGGTGGGCGACAAGGTGAAAGGGAAAGTGGTGGTTCTCGCCGACTATGGCGCCTTCGTTGAGATTGCACCCGGTGTTGAAGGCCTGATCCATGTTTCGGAAATGTCGTGGTC
This sequence comes from Bacteroidales bacterium, assembly GCA_034678415.1. Taxonomy (GTDB): domain Bacteria; phylum Bacteroidota; class Bacteroidia; order Bacteroidales; family VadinHA17; genus JAXDBV01. The sequence goes on along the minus strand of JAXDBV010000224.1, from coordinate 12,047 downwards.
ACAGCACCTCCGCAGCGCCCAGGAATTCCTGAAAGTGGGGGATATTGTCGATGCAGTGATACTCACCCTTGACAGGGAAGAGAGGAAAATGTCATTGGGAATGAAACAGATGAGTCCTGATCCATGGGAGAATATTGAACAGAAGTATGCCGTCGGATCGAAGCATACAGCCACCGTCCGTAATTTCACCAACTTCGGGGTGTTCGTGGAGATTGAAGAAGGGATTGACGGACTGATCCATATTTCCGACCTCTCATGGACGAAAAAGATCAAACACCCGGCGGAGTTTACATCGGTGGGCGAACCGATCGATGTGGTGGTACTGGAGATTGACAAGGAGAACCGCAGGCTGAGCCTTGGACATAAACAGCTGGAAGAAAATCCGTGGGATGTGTTTGAAACCGTATTTGCCGTCGATTCAGTCCACGAAGGAACCATCGTCGATGTTTTTGACAAAGGAGCGATCGTTGCCCTCCCTTACGGTGTGGAAGGTTTTGCCAATATACGGCAGCTGAATAAGCAGGATGGAACCGTGGCAAAAGTGGATGAGAAACTGCCGTTCAAGGTCATCGAATTCAATAAATCGGCCAAGAAGATTGTTGTTTCACATACCCGTGTGTATGAAGATGAAAAAAAGACAGGTGGTACTGAATCGCGGAAGGGGCATGAGGAAACGGCACGCAAATCACCAAAACGAAGCAAGAGCACCCTCGAGAAAACAACCCTCGGTGATATATCCGAACTCGCTGCACTGAAAACAGAACTTGAAAAAGAAGAAAAAGATAAAAAGAAGAAAAAATAATTTATATCTTTAAAAAAATTTAACACACATGGATTTCAATATTGAAAAGAAGGATGACCATACCCTGATCAAGGTACTGGTGGAAAAGTTGGATACCCATATTGCTCCCTCCCTGAAAAGTGAACTGGTACTTATTTCCGGAAACGGTGAGAAAAATATCATACTTGACCTCAGCAATTGTCGTTACTGCGATTCATCAGGATTAAGTGCAATTCTGGTAGCCAACCGTTTATGCAAGAATGCCAGCGGGATTTTTGTCCTCACCGGGCTGAACGAAGCCGTGGAACGGCTGATAACCATATCACAGCTGGATACGGTGCTGAATATTACCGAAACTGTTGATGAAGCGCAGAACCTGATCAGGGATGAGGAAGCAGGAAATGCATAAGCACCGTGTCATTTGACCTTATCATACTCGGGAGCAGTTCCGCGCAGCCAACCTCAGAAAGAAACCTTCCCGCTCATGTGCTAAACGTCCATGAGCGTTTTTTTTTAATCGACTGTGGAGAGGCTACCCAGATACATCTCAGGCAACACAGAATCGGATTCGGTAAAATCAACCATATCTTCATCAGTCATCTCCATGGCGACCATACTTACGGGCTGTATGGACTGCTGTCATCCTTCTCTATGATGGGACGTAAAACACCCTTGCATATCTATGCCGATCCGAAACTGGAGACTATTCTTCTTCAACACTTCACAGATTTCGATGTGCATGTCGGTTATACCATCCATTTTCATCATCTCTCCTTTGGGAAAACAGACCTGATCTACGAAGACAAAATCCTGACTGTCCATTCATTTCCGCTGAAACACCGGATACTTGCGTGCGGATTCCTTTTCAGGGAGAAACCAATGATGAAGAATATCAGGAAAGACCTTGTTGAAAAGTATAAAATCCCCGTCAGGGATATTATCAGGATAAAAGCAGGGCAAGACTATATCCTGCCGGATGGCAAGAGAATACCTAACCGCGACCTAACCTTTGAACGCAGTTCACCGCGTTCGTATGCCTATTGCTCCGATACACGGTATTACGAATCCGTTATCAGAACCATCCGGGGTGTTGACCTGCTGTTTCACGAGGCAACCTATGGTAATGAACTGGCGCAGCTGGCTTATGAAACGTTCCATTGCACCGCGGCAGAAGCGGCACGGCTGGCTAAAAAAGCCAGGGTCGGGAAACTGGTGATCGGGCATTTTTCAGCCCGGTATAAAGATCCGTCAGTATTGCTTGACGAAGCAAGACAGGTATTCCCTGAAACCTTCCTGGCTGAAGATGGACTCGTGATCCACCTCTGAAAGGTATTCATCATATTCCTTTCACCCCGGCATAGGGATCAATCAACTTTATACCTATCTTTGCACATCAACCGGCAGGGGACATACGATGAACGAGAAAATACTCATTCTGGATTTCGGGTCACAGTATACACAGCTTATAGCCCGCAGGATTCGTGAGATGAATGTATACTGCGAGATACATCCATACAACCGTTTCCCGGCATTGGATCCCACGGTAAAAGGCATTATCCTCTCTGGCAGTCCCTTCTCAGTAAGAGACAGGGAGGCGCCCATTCCCGATCTTAAGAATATCAAGGGCGAGCGTCCCCTACTGGGGGTGTGTTACGGCGCACAATATCTGGCACATTTTTTCGGAGGAGAAGTGCTGCTCTCAGGATCACGCGAATATGGAAGAGCTTCATTCCGGCCTGTTAACCCCCGGTCACCTCTCCTCGAAGGGATCAGCGACCACTCACAGGTGTGGATGTCACACGGGGATACCATCTCACGTCTTCCGCAACACTACCGTGTCACCGGCAGTACCGACGATGTGAACGTTGCTGCCTTTGAGGTGGAGGGTGAACCAACATACGGTATTCAGTTCCACCCTGAAGTGTATCATACAACGGAAGGAAATAAAATACTGTACAGCTTCGTGGTGAATATTTGCGGCTGCAAACAGTTGTGGACCCCCGAATCGTTTATTGAATCCACCATCCGGGAGATAAAGGAACGCATAGGGACGGATAATGTAGTGCTGGGACTGTCAGGCGGAGTCGATTCATCGGTAACAGGGGTGCTGATGAACAGGGCGGTTGGCCGCCAGCTTACCTGTATCTTTGTCGATAACGGTTTGTTGCGGAAGAATGAGTATGACTCCGTCCTCAGATCCTATAAGGGAATGGGCTTGAAAGTGACAGGTGTGGATGCCCGGGAAAAATTTTTCAAGGACCTGGCAGGTGTCACCGATCCGGAAGAGAAACGAAAGATCATCGGACGTGATTTTATCGAGGTTTTCAGCGGTGAGGCTCAGAAGATCAAGGATGTGAGATGGCTGGCACAGGGAACAATCTATCCTGATGTGATCGAATCGGTATCCGTGAAGGGGCCTTCCGCCACCATCAAATCTCACCATAATGTTGGGGGATTGCCCGAAAAGATGCATCTCAAAGTGATTGAGCCGTTGAGACTTCTTTTCAAGGATGAGGTGCGGAATGTTGGGTGGGCGCTGGGGATGAGCGATGCCTTGATCAAAAGACATCCGTTCCCGGGTCCGGGCCTGGGTATACGCATCGTGGGAGAGATAACACCCGAAAAGGTGGTGATGCTCCGGGAAGCCGATGATATTTTTATCGGAGGGCTCATCCGTGAAGGCCTCTACGATCAGGTATGGCAGGCAGGAGTGATGCTCCTGCCGGTGCACTCAGTGGGCGTTATGGGCGATGAGAGAACATACGAAAACGTGGTGACCCTGCGCGCCGTAACATCCACCGATGGCATGACAGCCGACTGGGCACGCCTGCCCTATGAATTCCTGGCCCGGATATCGAATGACATTATTAATAAGGTAAGGGGAATAAACAGGGTGGTTTACGACATCAGTTCCAAACCACCCGCTACCATTGAATGGGAATAATTTATATCATGACTGTCCGTTCTAACATTTGATAGCATGATTTGTTGTACGGATGGTATTATGAAGTATTAATCATTTTAAATATGAGAAGATTTATCGTTGCCAGCATGGGCCTTGCCTTCCTCCTGGGAGGAATGGGTCCCGGAATGGCTCAAGTGTTCAATGAACAGGCCCTCAAACTGAATAAAGTGATCGGCCTCATTGAATCATATTATGTCGATTCGGTGAATCAAAAAAAGCTGGTGGAAAAAGCCATTGTAAATGTATTGAAAGACCTCGATCCTCATTCGGTATATATCCCTGCCGAGGAGGTGAAAGAGATGAATGATCCGTTGATGGGGAATTTTGAAGGGATTGGTATTCAGTTTAATGTGCTGTATGACACCGTCCTGGTTATTTCTCCTGTCTCGGGTGGACCATCGGAAAAAGCCGGAATACTGGCCGGCGACAGGATCATCCGCATTAACGGTGAGAATGTGGCAGCTACAGGTATCACAACAAAAAAGGTACAGGACAGGCTCATGGGACCCAAAGGCTCAAAGGTGACGGTCACTATACGGAGAAGAGGTGTGAAAGAGGATCTGGACTTTGTCATCACACGGGATAAAATACCCATATATAGCCTCGATGCAGCCTATATGGTCGATGCCGGAATAGGGTATATCAAATTAAATAAGTTTTCGTTCAGCACCATGAGCGAGGTGAATGATGCCCTGCGTAATCTGAGGAAGCAGGGGATGCAGGACCTGATCCTTGACCTGCGGGGCAACGGGGGTGGGTACATGGAAGTAGCCGTTAACCTGCTCGATAAGTTCTTCACTGAAAATAAACTGGTGGTGTATATGGAGGGAGAACACAGTCCGAGAAGAGACTATTTTACAACCTCCAACGGCGAACTCAAGGACACACGCCTGGTGGTGCTTATGGATGAAGGATCAGCCTCGGCCAGTGAAATTGTTGCCGGAGCTGTACAAGACTGGGACAGGGGAGTGATCATCGGAAGGAGATCCTTTGGCAAGGGTCTGGTGCAGAGACCGTTCAATCTTCCCGACGGGGCCATGATCCGCCTCACCATCGCACGCTATTATACTCCCTCCGGCCGTTCCATACAAAAACCCTATACCGGCGGATATGACGACTATTTCAGGGACCTGGACAAGCGCTATTCGAACGGGGAAATGAATGATGCAGCATCCATCCGCTTCCCCGACAGCCTGAAATTCAATACCCTGGTCAACGGAAGAACGGTGTACGGGGGAGGAGGTATCATGCCTGATATTTTTGTCCCCATCGATACAACCGGTTATTCCGATTATTACAGAGATGTGATACGAAAAGGAATCATCAACAAATTCGTCCTCGATTATGTGGATCATCACCGGGCAACCATAAAGGGAAATTATAGTTCATTCAATGACTTCCGCCTGCGGTTTGATGCCGATAATACACTGGTACCTCAGCTGGTTGACTACGCCTCAAAACAAGGCCTGCCGGAAAACAAAGAGCAGGTGAACCTGTCGTATCATGAACTGTCTCTCCTCATTAAGGCACTGATAGCCAGAGATATATGGGATACCAATGAGTACTTTGAAATCATTAATCAGAAAAGCCCGCTAATAGATAAAGCCGTGGAGGTGCTGAAAAATGTACCTCAATACAAACAGGCACTGGCGTATAATTGATCCAGTACTGTCATGGCATCGCCCGTATTTTTCCACCTGACATGAGTAACCTGTTCGACACGACGATCGAGGTCTTCGGGGCCGTCACAGGATTGCTGTATATCTTTTTTTCCATCCGCCAGAACATCCTGCTCTGGCCTCTGGGTATCTTTACTTCCGCCTTCTATATCTATGTTTTCTTTACCACCCGTTTTTATGCCGATATGAGCCTTCAGTTCTATTACCTGGCAATTAGCGCCTACGGATGGTATCACTGGTGGAGGGGCGGCGAAAACCAGGTGAAAGACAAACTGCCGGTCACACGGCTTCGGGGCAGGCAGCTGCTTTGGATCATCGGTTCTATCCTTCTCCTCTTTGCCGTCATTACCTGGATATTGAAAAACTATACCGATTCGGACGTGTATGTGGGCGATGCCTTTACCACGGCTGCCAGCATTGTCGCTACCTGGATGCTGGCACGAAAGATCCTTGAACACTGGATTATCTGGATCATTGTTGATGCCATATCCTGCGCACTGTATGTTTATAAAGGCCTGTATCCTACGGTAATACTGTTCGTCGTCTATACCCTTATGGCTGTTAAAGGGTATATCGAATGGAAAAGAGCGCTCACCACAAATCGTTAACAGGAGAATCCAATTCTTTCCGGCAAAAACGGAAAACAAAACTATTCAGATATATACATATTGTAATATTTTATGCAACCTTTCCTCTTTTCTTACAGTCTATTTATATATATAGTATTCTTTATAATATCTTTACCTGAAACGGTGCACATATGGTTCTGAAACAAAATAATATGGGCATTTGAAAAGTCGGTTTTTTTTATATATTTGCTGAGTTTAATGATTTATTTTATCTAAATTTACATTGGGCGAGGAAAAAATACCTTTAATGAGCTTCAATGTGGATGAGTTTTTCAGGGAGTTGAATGATGGAAATGTCTTACTGGCGTTTAAGGGAAGTGTTACAACTGAAATGATCAACAGCATCCTGGATGAGGTTGAGATGAAAATGCAGGCATCAAGTGAAGATGCCAAGATCCGCAAGAAAGTATACAACGTCCTGGTAGAAAGCCTTCAGAACCTTTACCATCATGTGGATGATCTTCCGGAACCCTATAAGGATAAGTTCGAGGAGAAATTCGGTATTCTCGTTGTCGCAAAAATCGACGATACCTATAAAATCTCCACGGGAAACTTTATCAGGTCGATGAGGATCAAAGAGCTGAAGGAGAAGATTGACAAAATCAATTCACTCTCAAAGGATGAGCTGAAGGATATGTACAAGTTCATCCTCAACCATCAGAAAATTTCTTCCAAGGGAGGAGGAGGATTGGGGCTGGTGGATATCGCCAGGAAAACAGGGAATAAATTGAAATATACCTTTAAGAATTTCAATAACGAATTTTATTTCTTTAACCTTGATATACTTATAAACGATATTCAATCATAATAAATCAACTACCTATGGAACTGGATGCGATTAATATTGAAGGGACACCGAAAACTCCGTCTGTGAAGTTCGATTCTCATAAAGGGATAATTGAGATTAAAGGTCGGTCGATCCCCGAAAATTCGATTGAGTTTTATAAACCACTGGTGGACTGGCTTGAAGAATATAAAAAATCCCCTCTGGAAAAAACCATCGTGAACATTCAGCTTGAGTATTTCAACACCAGTTCAAGCAAATGTATTCTCGATGTGTTCAAGAAGCTTGAATCCATTCATAAGGCTAAAAACGACGTGGAGGTAAACTGGTACTATGAAGAAGATGATGAGGATATGCTGGAAGCAGGTGAGGATTATGAATCCATCATCCGGATTCCCTTCAAAATGATTGAAATAACCAATTGATCTGTTCAAACCGAAATAAATAAGAGGCTCACAAGGCCTCTTTTTTATTAATCCTTTCCCCCGCTGGTATCTCCTGTCTGCTGCTCTCCGAACCGGTACCGTTATCAATAGACAATTTCAACTATCCGTCATCGCGGAGCTGTCGCTTATTCGGTCTTCTTTATAAATGGCAGGTTCACTTCTTCCATGGAATCTAGAAGTTTCTTCAGTAACCTGTAATAAAGGGCAACATATAATATCACGGTCATTGCCCACAGCACAATGGTGTTGATCCATATGGTTTCCACATGGCGTCCGAAAATCATCTTCCGGGGGGCATAAAAATGGGCCCTGATAAAGGGGTGGGTGGGATCCAGGTAAATGGAATTTCGTTTTTGAATAAGATCGCTCTTGTACCTGATAATCTGGTTCGTTTCATTTGCGCTGGTCACAAAATCGGCCAGTTTGTCGTTCCGGTGTTTCCGTTTCAGTTCAATCAACCCCTCCCTTCCCAGCTTTTCTTCAAGCGACGCGGTTATCTGGTCTTTCTGGGCGTAGGCAGCATTGGAAACCTTCCGGTTATACAGTTTGATTTTGCTGATATAGTCCCTGGTTTCGGCAATGATGGAAGGATTCAGCTTGTCGATCACCAGGTGATCAGTATAGGCGAACATGATCTGCCGGTTGAGTGCCAGCTGTTTTCCGATTTCATTTCTGAGTAGCTTCAGGTCATTCTCAACCACCTTTCGCATCTGTGGATTACCCAGGTTACGTTCCACATTGTTCAGGGCGTTATCCATTTCAACAGCCCAGAAATCCTTCGTGAAGTCGGCAATGAGCCTTGTCTTGTCGTTATTATAGTAATGGGTTTCGTACCGGTTGTTCACGAACTGGTATACGGCCAGCGCTTCATATCCCCACCGTGCAGTAATCATCTCCCCGTACCAGGGTATGTTCTTTGGTGAGGAAATGATGGGATTCAGCTTCTCATATTTCACCATCACCCCGCTGAGGATGATCTGCGGTATCACGAGGAAAGGGATCAGTATGTATATGGTAACCACTGTTTTAAAACTGTCCGAAATCACCAGTCCCATCAGGTTGGCCGATGTCCAGCAGGTAAAAAGCACCACCCAGTACTGCCAGTACATCCCCTTGATCTCCATAATGCTGTTTCCGATCAGGACAAACGATGCAGCTTGTATGGCTGAGATAAAAAACTGTACTGCTACTTTCGACAAGAGATAACTGGCCCAGCTCAGGTTGAGAAACGCCTCCCTCTTGAGTATCTTCCTGTCCTTGATGATTTCTTCCGCACTAACGGTGAGTCCCATGAAAATGGCCACGATGACCGACATGAAGAGGTACACAGGCAGGTTCTCATTATCAAGAAGGGTATATCCAACCTCATGAATCCTGCTGATATCAAAATACTTGATAATGTATGCCAGCAGAAAGGCCAGCAGCGGGGCTTCCAGCAGGGTGATTACCATGTATTGCGTGTTGGCCAGCTTCGACAAGACGTCTCTCTTCACGAACACCGTGAACTGCTTGATCTTATTCGGGATCTTGAAAGAGATCCTGGGGATGTCCCTTGGCGGTTCCATCCCCTTGTCTTCCTCCCCGAAGCTCTTGAAAAAGTTGTTCCATTCCCGGGGTGAAATCTTCCGGGCCGGCGTCACTTTGCCATATTCATCCAGTACATTCGATTCAACAATATTGAAGATCTGCTCCGGATTGACATTCCCACATGCGTGGCATTCGCTCTCGTTCCAGTTCGCATGATGGATCCGTGATTTGAAATAGATGATGGATTCGATGGGATCGCCGTTGTATATCAGGTATCCGCCACTGTCAAGGATGAGCAGCTTGTCAAACATTTTGAAGATGTCGGAGGAAGGCTGATGGATGACAACGAAAACCAGCTTGCCTTTCAGGGTTAGTTCCTTCAGCAGATCCATGATATTTTCCGAGTCACGGGAAGAAAGGCCCGACGTAGGTTCATCAAGGAACAGGACGGCCGGTTCGCGGATCAGCTCCAGAGCTATGTTGAGCCTCTTGCGCTGCCCGCCGCTGATTTTCTTGTTAAGGGGTGAGCCAACGAGTATGTCTTTGATCTCATACAGGCCGAGGTTGGTCAGTACCCTGTCTACCGCTTCACTGATTTCCTTGTCGGTGTAATTATCAAAACACAGTTTGGCATTATAGTAAAGGTTCTGATATACGGTCAGTTCCTCTATCAGCAGGTCATCCTGCGATACGAAACCGATCAGTCCTTCAATGCGCTCCTTTTCCGTGTGGATGTTTATCCCGTTCAGTAGAACGGCTCCGGAGGATGGCGGGTTGGTCCCGTTCAGCACATGCAGAAGGGTGGATTTTCCTGCACCGCTGGCTCCCATGATCCCGACAAGCTTCCCCGACTCGGCCTGGAAGTTCATCCTGTGCAATCCCTGTTTCCCTCCCTTAAACATATATTCCAGGTCGCAGGACTGAAATAGGATCTTTGATTCCTGTAACTCCTCAACGAACTTGCTTATCACATCCCCGTAATAAATCGGCTTGGTCTTGGGATCACGGATGGATGAACCCGTGGTAAATACATATACCTTATCCTGCTGGATGAGCTGCCCATTCATATACAACTCGCTCTGGCCTATGTACCTGAAGAGATACATGTTAGCGATTGGCACATTCAGCACCCGTATCTGTCCCTGGATGGTATCGATACAGATATGTTTTACCAGCGGATGGCCGAACTTCCTGTTGTTGTCGATGATAAGCAGATTGGGGGTATCGGGTAGTTTTTCAAACGGATAAATAACAAAGGTGTGCAGGTGCTCAAAATCCTCTTCCGGCACGTTGAAGGTCTCCGCCACTGTCTGGATGAATTCCAGCTCCTGCGTGGTAATACTCACGCCGTCACCGTCCGACTTGGCAAACTCGAGCAGCTGGAACAGGACAACTATTTTCTGACGGGTGGTGAGCTCTTCATTGATCTCGGTGCAGATCTTCAGTACCCGTACTGAACTGGAGGCGATTCGGCGTCTTCTCTTTTCCTCCTCTTTCTGCCTTTCCTGGTGTATTGCGTAATAGCCTTCAAAAACAGTGATATATTCCTTCACCATGTCCTCGTTCAGCTGTTTCCTGAGGTACGATTCCACCACCTGTCTTCGGTCCTTGGTGTTGCTCTCAGGCCGTGCAATGATGGCAAACAGCTGCATGAGGGCTTTTAATATTTTCTCACTCATATACGGTGATTAATGGTCTGTCCATACGGCTTGCGGCAATCATGGATACCCTTCCATCGTGTACCGGAATAGTCATATACCATGTGCAAGTAAGAAAAAATAGAGGAAAATTCAAAGAAGATATCTAAATCCAATCTTCGAGATAAAACACAGTTTTGAACCGTTGTCCGCTGCGTTTCACAACCATCCGTATTTTTTTACCGGGACTACCTTCGAAGATTTCGTATATTCGATTGATATTTAATGAGAAAGCATCCTTATTATTGATGGAGATAATCTGGTCTCCCCGCCTGAGGCCGGCCCTGGCAGCAGGCGAATTTCTACGTACATACGAAATCTGGTAGACCGGCAGGCCGGGGATGACCGCTTCAATTTCAAGACCGCTCATATTTATCTTGAAGTAATCTGAATAATGCTTGTTGGGCATCAGGCCTATCTTCCGGTTGTGGTAATCAAGAATCACCCTGAAACGCCTGAATATCTCGGTACCGATACTGCCGTTTCTGTTGTCCAGACCATGGATCACGCCGGCTGAGCTGGAATCGGGGAATGCGGTAATAACATCCCGGAACGTATAACGTCCAAGGGTGATACTGGATACCCGTCCTATTGCACCATATATCTCTCCGCTGAGACCCGTACCAAGGAATGAGGGGAGTGTCCTGGCTGGGAGCGTGATCCTCGGATCGGAATGCTGATCGACCCAGAGGGCATGACTGGCACCCAGGTCAACCATCAGCTTGACGGGAAGGGTAACCCCGCTCTCAAGGCCTAACGTCCCAAGGATGTATGGTTTGGAGTTTTCCAGCGTAAGTGGCAGTATCTGTGTACGCCGGGTCCGGGGAAATGTGTAACTGGCTGTATCATGAAAGGTAATTTCCTTCTTCTCATAATTGATTTCGGTGATAAAATTCCTGACAAGGTTGTAACCGATCAGCCCGTGGATTCGTGTACCCAGAAGGGTGGACAGGTTGAAGATGTTCTGTGTGAGTATGTAAAGATCCTGGTTGAAACCGACAATTCCTTCCATAAGAAAGTTGTTTCCCGTAGAGTGCAGGGCATCGATGGGATCCCCTTTCCCCAGCCCCTGCAGCTTGATCTGGCGAGTGTAATTCAGGGAAAGGATCTCGTCGGCCGCCAGCTCCGTCATGATGGCACTGCTGATGCCTGTATCGAAAATAAAGAATAACGTGTCGGAATCATTGATGAAAAGCGGTATGATGATCAGATTGTTGATCAGGCGAAAAGGAATTGTGACCGATTTCTTTGACGGATTAAGAAACTGAAGATCCGAATACTGGCTCCTTACGCGATGGGGTAGTGTGAAAAGAATGAGAACGGCAATAAAAATAATCAACCCCTTCCCCTGTTGTGAAAAGCGCATGGATGTTGAACGTTTATACATTAACAAATGTAACAAACAAATGGTTTGTCAGGAATTATTAAATGTCAAAAAATAGTCATTGTTGATATGTCGTTTGTGTCATTTTTGCCCCTGTTTCTCCTCCCCGTACGACAAAATTTAAATAAAATAAACCAATGAATCGTCTGTCAGTG
>JAXDBV010000223.1:0-3080 GCA_034678415.1 Bacteroidales bacterium | reverse complement strand
TACGAGAAGTATGGAGGGAAAGATTTTGTGATCATCGGTTTTCCCGCCAACAACTTCCTCAGGCAGGAGCCGGGCAGCAACGCCGAGATCAGGGAGTTCTGCACGAAGAACTACGGTGTCACCTTTCCCATGATGGCCAAGATATCGGTGAAAGGGGATGACACACACCCCCTCTACAGGTGGCTCACCCGCAAAGAGCTCAACGGGGTGATGGATTCTGATGTACAATGGAACTTCCAGAAATACCTGATCGACCAGGACGGCCGCCTGGTGGATGTCATCGCTCCCAGGGTGAAACCGATGGATGAGAAGATCATACGCTGGGTGACAGCGTCAGTTGAGTAAGCGGTCATTAAAGAACGGGCGTCAGGGTAAATGATCCCCGTTATGACAGCGTTTCCCTGTTCCGCCCGGCAGCAACCGATCCCCCGTGCACGGCGGGAGTCCTGTCTGTTCGCCGGCCATTACCTTTTATTTGTTCGCGAAGAAGAATAGCCTGTGTGGCAACCGCATCAGGAGATGCACTGTGCCCGGCATTCTTTTGACGGGTGTCAGGCTCACGGCAGGATAGTGCCTCTCCATTTATATCCTTTTTATAATTTTACAAAATAGAATCATTGCTTTTTTTTTAAGGCGATGATGTTTTTTTGGGTTGCTAATGATTAAAAATAATCTCATTCTGACATGGAAACAGCCTTCTTCGATTCGTTCGTCTTCACATACGTGGTGCTTCCTTTTCTGATCTTCCTGGCCCGTATTCTTGACGTTACTCTTGGGACAGTGAGGATCATCATGGTATCCAAGGGATTTAAGAAGATCGTTCCCTTCCTGGGCTTTTTCGAAGTGCTCATATGGATCCTGGCCATCTCACGCATCATGGAGAACCTCGACAACTGGGTATGTTACCTGGCCTATGCCGTTGGCTTTGCCACGGGAAATTATATCGGACTGATCGTGGAGGAGAAGCTGGCCGTTGGCACACTGCTCGTGCGCCTGATCACACAGAAAGATGCCACCACGCTGATTGAGCTGCTGAGAGCCCAGGGATTTGTTACCACCACCGTTGAAGCGACAGGCAATAACCAGATGGTGCATATCATCTTCCTCGTGGTTAACCGGAGCGAGGTCGACAGGGTGGTTGACCTGATCCTTAAGTTCAATCCCACTGCATTTTATACTATCGAGGATGTGAGGTACGTGAGCCACGAGGTATTGCCATTGCGTCAGCCGCGAACCGTGATTACCATCAATCCCTTCAGGTGGTGGAAGAAGGGAATATGACCGGCATGAACAGTAATGGGATATGCCGGAGGATTATTTTCCATCCATGGCTGTGTGGGGGGATGTCACTTTCCTGTTGACAGGATAATTAACAATTCCTTCATCTCCTGATCATTCCTTTTTGTACTTTTATCTCATCCAACAACGGTTAGTATGGATCACAAACGTGTTAAACCGGCGAAAGTGCCCGTATACCGGGACTCCGGTTTCCGGCTTGACAATGCCGGCCAGGTGAAAAAGGCATTTGAACGGGAGATGCTTCACAGGCGGGAGCCCGACCTGTATATCTATTCCAGGTACAGGAATCCCACGGTGGTGGCCGTCGAGGAGCAGATGATGGATCTGGAGCAGTGTCGATGGGCTCTCCTCACCCAGAGCGGCATGGCCGCCATCGATACCGCCCTGTCGGTCTTCCAGGAAAAAGGGAAGCAGCGACCATGGCTCTTCTTCAGCGAGATATACGGCGGCACCAACAGCTTCATCGACCAGGTGCTGATCAACAGGAGAGGCCTTGACGTACACCGGTTCACGCCCACAGGCGACCGGTTTGACCTGGCATTGCTGGAGAAGACGGTGAGATCGCTGAAGCCTCACATCATCTATTTCGAGGTGATAACCAATCCCATGCTGATGGTGTGTGATGCGGAGACAATCATCGGTATCGGCCGCAAGCATGGCTGCACCATCATTATTGACAATACCTTTGCCACGCCTTACCTGTGGAATCCCTTATCCCGCGGTGCCGACCTGGTGATACACAGCGCCACGAAATACCTGGCGGGGCACGGCGATATAACGGCTGGCGTCATCTGCGGCAATGACACGACGCTGGAGAAGAAGGCCATCCGGTACCGTAAGTACGTGGGACACATGCTCAGCCCCGATGATGCCTACCGCCTGGGTGTGCAGTTGAGAACCTTTCCGCTGAGGATGGAAAAACACTGTGCCAATGCCGCCGCCGTGGCTGAAATCCTGCAGAAACACCCGGCGGTGGAAAAAGTGCTCTACCCCGGCCTGCCCTCTCATCCCACCCGTAGTGAAGTCGTGAAACTGTTCGGGAAGAGAGGGGCGGGAGGAATGATCACATTCGATATGGCCGGGAAAAACGCGAAGGAGAAAACCCGGGCAAGGGACCGGTTTATCCGGCATGTGCAAAAAGTAATTCCCGTCATCCCATCGCTGGGTGATGTGGAAACAACCCTGCTGCCCATTGAACCCGTGTGGGGAGATAAATATCCGTTCCCGGGAATGATAAGACTGTCAGTCGGGATTGAACCGTTGGAAACACTGACGGAATGGATCACCGGGGCGCTGAACAGCATCTGAGGTTTGAGGATGAATAAGATTTCAGGTACATACACCTCAAAATATGCCAGGACGCCTGTTCACCGATCTCACCCCACTGGAACGCAAGACGTTCAGGCTGCATTTTATCTATGCCTCGCTTGACGGCCTGGTGCTGGGCTTGTTCGTTCTGAACGAGTTTGTCTTCCTGAAGAGCCTTCGTGGCAGCAGCTTCTCCATCGGTGTGCTGTTCCAGCTCACGGTGGTCATGCTCTTCTTTCTTCTTTTCTTCAACGAGTATGTGCGCAGGGCTCAGAACAAGAAGCTGATCCTGCGGTGGGTGGCGGTCATCACGCGCCTGCCTCTCTTTGGCATGGCTTTCTTCCCCGGCTCCATCGATCATATCAGCCATCTGCCCGCCTGGCATATCCTGTTCCTCGGTATCTTCCTAATGTATTACCTTGCCGATCCGGTGATGTTCCCCGCCATCAACCTGTTCCTCAAATCGAACTACC
>JAXDBV010000222.1:0-5514 GCA_034678415.1 Bacteroidales bacterium | reverse complement strand
GGTAGGGGAGAACGACATTGTTTTCCTGTCGCCCGACAGGATCTCCTCCTTCAACATGCCGTTGGAGCAACCGGTCCATGATGTAGGCATCTCAAGTGTCAGTGTGAATTCCGCCTTCAAGTCGGGTTGGTCGAAGCAGGGAAAAACCGTGGATGCCCTGTCGGGAACCAACAGGGTATACAGGAAGTCGGGATTCCTGTTCAGTGAGAGATCACCGGCAATGAAACGGATACGAAGCTGCTGATCGCCGTGTGTTAATGAATTCCTGGGAATAATGATATGCCCGTTCAAGTAATTCCATGGAACGGTCTTACCATTTAATTCAACTTCCTGAACGGCAGAGCCGGATGTCCTGAAATCAAGTATCAGGGGATCCTTTGTACCTCCCAGGCTGAAGATCAGGTACTCCTCACCGGTAACGGGCTCATCTGTCGACGGGGGTATGACAAAACGGATAATGTATCGCAGGTTTTGGATGTTCGAGGAGCGAAGCTCAGCCAGTGTGCGGCTCACTCCGTAAACCGTCCGCTCATCCGTCGATACCCGGCATCCTGCATCCAGTAATAATAGAAGGATAATCAGTATGCCGGCAGGCGTGTGTCGTTTCATCTACATTCTTGAGGTACATAAATGTAAGGAATAAATACGATGTTTCCGCACCTGATATGTCAAACAAGTACAATATACCGGACTGGTATCCTGCCAAACTGATGTGTCCGGGGGACAAATAATTCGGGTTTCTTCCGTACCGGAAGGTTCTTCTTGTCTGCCTGACCAGATGCATGGCACGGCAGGCAACCCTTTTTATGACTCTTTTGTCTGCCTTTCATGAAGAATGTGTGTAAAACACAGGTACCCTGCTATGTTTTAATTGCCGGGTTCGGAATAAATAGTATAAATTTGTCATTATTCCCGGCTGGGATTGGTTCAGAACTATTGGACATGTGATTTGTTTAATTATAAAAAAGTATTGGTGAAAAAATATCTATGGTTGACAGCTCTTCTGCTGCTCACCTATGTATCGTATCCTCAGGACTCCGGTGAGAGGATTGTTAAGGCCATAAGAAAAGGGAGTCTTACCGGCTTAAGGCTGGTATTAAAGGGAGCAGATATCAATGGTTACTATGGAGAAAGCCAGAAATCATTGCTTCAGATAGCCATCGAGTCAGATCAACTGCATATCGTTCGATTCCTTGTCAGGCAAGGTGCTGATATTGAGCAGATATCCGAGGGTAAACCTCCGTTGATCCATACTGCCCAGAGCGGTAATATCAGGATCGCGGCATACCTGCTGAAGAAAGGTGCCGATATTGAAGGCAAGAGTGAAAAGGATAATACCCCGTTGATCTATGCATCCTACCTCGGAAATCTTGAAATGGTTAAGTTTCTTGTTTCCCGTGGTGCCAATATCGATTACCGGAATGTGGCGGGAAGGACACCGCTGGATTATGCCAATATGTTCCGGAAAATGGATGTTGCCAGTTACCTGCAGAACCTCGATGCCGAGAGTGAAGCCAGGGATCTTCCCGATTACATCGATGGTCCGCATATCGTCTATAAGAACAATGATGAGGTGGTGGTGTTTTATATGATCAGGGACAGTATGTTGAATGAGGAACGTGTTTCTTCACGGGAGCTGGCGATTAGGGGCGATTCGTACCTGGTACATGGCTTCGAAAAAGATACAATGAAATACTGGATTCACCGGAAAAAAAATCCTGATCCGGCGGTATACAATGGGGTGGAGAAAATATTCGTGGTGGGAGATATACATGGTTCGTACACCAGTGTTTCGCAATTGCTCAGGAATAACGGTGTGATTGATGAAGGCCTGAACTGGAACTGGGGCAACGGCCATCTTGTTTTTTTGGGGGATATTTTTGACAGGGGTGATGAGGTTACCGCAACACTCTGGCTGATATATACACTGGAACAACAGGCCAGGAATAAGGGCGGACGGGTTCATTATATCCTTGGCAACCACGAACTGATGGCTTTATACAACGACTACCGAGACCTGTCAAAAAAATATATCCATCTTACCCGCTTCCTCAGGATTGACTATTCGGCTTTTTTTGATCTCGATACTGAACTTGGGCAATGGATCCGGTCAAGAAATACCGTTGTGAAAATTAATAATGTCCTGTTGGTTCACGGAGGATTGTCATCGCTGATGGTAAGGCAAAACCTGGACCTGGAAAAGATCAACCGGCTCATGTATAAATACCTGACCGATTCCGTTGAAGATGCGGATATCCCGCTCCTTCAATCCATCATGGATGAACAGGGCCCTCTTTGGTACAGGGGGTACTTCGGCTTTGGAGATACATACTCCAGGATCACTCCCGAAGCGCTCGATTCAGTGATGACATACTATGATGCACATACAGTGGTTGTTGGTCATACACATGTGTCAAATATTTCTGAAATGTTCGGAGGCAAAGTAATTGCCACGGATATCCCTTTTTACGAAGACGGATATGAAATTCAGGGACTGTTGATCAATCACGGTGCATTTTACAGAGTTTACCTGGACGGCAAAAGGGAAGAAATCATTTCAGGTGATTAAATGCCGGGAATATTAAAATACCTCGTCTTCCTTCCCCCTGCCTGCATTGCATGGTATCCTTTCCGGTCGGTTGCGGTGCGGATCTCCACCTGCTTCCTGTTATTCGCTACACGTTCATCATTCGGAAGAAGAAATGGTGTTAAACAGTAAGTACTTATGAAACAGAGAGTTAATTGGGTCGTTTCCTTTCTGCTGCTACTGACCTCCTGTGCGAGGAATGAAGTGGTATATATTGTGCAAACCAGCGATGTGCATGGCCTTGTGTTTCCATATGATTTTATCACCGGTGAGGAGAATTCGTCTTCCCTTTCTCATGTTCAGTCGTTTACTGCAAGTCTCCGCAAACATTATCCTCTTTTATTGCTTGATAACGGTGATATACTGCAGGGACAGCCGGTAATTTACTATTCGAATTACATTGATACCACACGACAGCATGTTCTGGCCGGGATGATGAATTACATGCAGTATGATGCCGGCACGGTTGGCAACCATGATATTGAAGCAGGTCAGGCGGTTTATAAACGGCTGCTGCGCGAGTTTTCCTTTCCCTGGCTGGCCGCCAATGCCGTCAACAGAAAAACCGGTGAGCCATACTTTAAACCCTATGCAATGGTTCAAAAGGGTAACCTCCGGATCGCGGTGCTGGGTCTCACTACCGTATCGGTTACACACTGGTTGCCTGAGAACTTGTGGCAGGAGATGCGGTTTCAGGATATGGAAGATGCGGCCCGCGATTGGGTGGAAAAGATACAGATAAAGGAACATCCTGACCTGTTGATCGGCTTGTTCCATTCAGGGTTCGGCGGGCCTCAAGGCGACCAGACATCACACAATACGGAAAACACCGCCTATTCCATCGCAGTCAACGTTCCGGGATTTGATATCATTTTCTGCGGGCATGACCACCGCGAATTAGATACAATACTGATAAACAGTGCCGGGGAAAAAGTGCTGGTACTGAATCCCGGAAGCCATGCCCGTAATGTGGCCCTTGTTGAGATAAGAAAAACCACGACAGAAAACAGTCAAAATACCTTATCCCTCACAGGAGAGATTGTTGATACCAGGCATTTTACCTCTGACAGGACTTTTGAACGTACATTCAACGATTATTTTGTCACGGCAAAGGAATATACGGAACAGCCTGTGGGTGAACTGGCAATCGCCTTAGATAGCAGGGAAGCTCTCTTTGGCCCTTCATCGTTCACCGACCTGGTGCACCAGGTACAGCTGGACATCACGGGCGCTGATATCTCATTTACGGCTCCCCTTTCCATGGATGCCCGCCTGCCTAAAGGTATTGTGCGGGTGAAGGATCTCTATGCCCTGTACCGCTATGAAAATTCTCTCTTCACCATGAGGCTTACAGGGAAAGAGATCGTTGACTACCTGGAATATTCGTATGGCAGGTGGTTCAATACCATGAAAAATGAAGATGATTATCTCCTTCTCTATCGTACCCGACAGGATGGAAAACCGGTCGTATCATACCGTTCGGCGGCATATAGCCTTCGCTATCCATGCTATAATTTCGATTCTGCCAGGGGGATTCATTACACGGTCGATGTGTCAAAGAAACCCGGTAATCGTATTACCGTTCAATTCCTGGCCAACGGTAACGCCTTTGATGAGAACAAAACCTACACTGTGGCTGTTAACTCTTACAGGGGCAGTGGGGGAGGAGGTCATCTTGATGAGGGGGCAGGCCTGTCTGGTGAGACCAGAAAAATGAGAATTATATCATCAACCGGCCGCGACCTCCGCACAGATATGATGGATTGGTTCAGGTCAAAAGAAAGCATAAACCCCCAATATGTACCCTGCTGGAAAGTGATTCCGGCCGAATGGGTCGATAAAGCAAAAAAAAGAGAATATCCGCTGTTATTTAAATAACTATCTTCCCGGAAATTATTGAAATGCAAAAGTATATCTGTCAGCATATGTTATATACTATGAAAAAATTGACGAAAATAATCTGCCTGTTACTGACTGGGTTGTTCATCTTTTCCTGCCAGGTGGGTGAACGTGGGCAGAAACCGGTAAAGAAGGTCATCCTTATGATCGGTGATGGCATGGGTGTGGCGCAGGTTTATGCCGGTCTCACCGCCAATCACGGCCAGCTGAACCTGGAACGTTGCTCACGCATTGGTTTTGTGAAGACATACAGTGCTGATCATTATATCACCGATTCGGCTGCGGGGGGTACTGCCTTTTCCACAGGAAAGAAGACAAAGAACGGGATGATCGGCATGTCGCCCGACAGCGTTCCTGTACCCACCATCCTTGAGATAGCTGAACATCATGGCCTGTCAACCGGTCTCGTCTCTACCAGTGCCATTACCCATGCCACACCGGCCTCGTTCATTGCTCACCAGGCAGCACGTGCCAGCTATGAGGATATCGCCGCCGATTTCCTGAAAACCGACATCGATGTGTTCATCGGTGGTGGATGGCTCCACTTTACACAACGCGCCGACAGCATGAACCTCACTGCTGAACTGAAATCGAAGGGTTATCATGTCCTCCGCGGTATCGACAGCCTTGACCGCGTATCATCTATTAAACTGGCTTGCTTCACCGCAGATATGCATAATCCTTCCATCCTCGGAGGACGTGATGACATGCTTCAAAAAGCCACTGTAAAAGCTATCCAGATACTCAATGAAAATAAAAAAGGCTTCTTCCTGATGATCGAAGGATCAATGATTGACTGGGGGTGTCATGGTAATGATATTGCCTATGTGGTATCGGAGATGATCGATTTTGACCAGGCCGTCGGCAAGGCACTCGATTTTGCAGAGAAAGATGGACAAACATTGGTGGTCATCACTGCCGATCATGAGACCGGCGGGCTGGCTCTCACCGGCGGCAATTTCGAAACCGGTGAAGTAAGTGCCGCATTTAACTCCGGCGATCATACGGGAACCATGGTGCCCCTCTTT
>JAXDBV010000221.1:0-12327 GCA_034678415.1 Bacteroidales bacterium | reverse complement strand
AACATGGGCTATTATATCCCAGACCGCTATTCCGAGGGGTACGGTATTTCCTATAAAGGCATTGATTATGCTTCAAGCAATAACTATTCCCTTGTTATTGCCCTTGATTGCGGGATCAAGGCCGTCGAGAAAATGGAGTATGCACGGGGGAAAAGGATTGACTTTATCATCTGTGATCATCACCGGCCAGGGGAAAAATTACCCAAAGCCCTGGCCCTGCTCGATCCCCAGCAACCCGACTGCCATTATCCCTTCAGTGAGCTGTCAGGATGCGGCGTGGGATTCAAACTGATGCAGGCCTTCTCTCGGATCAATAAAATACCTTTTGAAGAGCTCATTCCATACCTCGACCTTGTATCCGTGAGCGTGGCCTCGGATATCGTTCCTCTGGTGGATGAAAATAGGATACTGGCCTATTATGGACTTAAGCAGCTGAACGAGAATCCTCGGCTGGGACTGAAATCGATTATCCGGACAGCCGGTATCGATAAAAAAGAAATCGAGATTGATGATGTGGTATTCAAGATCGGTCCGAGAATCAATGCTGCCGGCAGGATTGAGTCAGGGCTTAAAGCGGTGGAACTGCTTATCGCTACGAATGAACGTGCCGCTTCTGAGATCAGTAGTAAGATCAATACCTTTAATAATACACGTAAGAACATTGACAGGGTGATCACACAGGAAGCCCTGCAGATGATCCAGTCGGACGGCAGGATGAGGAATGCACGGTCAACGGTGCTTTTTAATCCGTCGTGGCACAAGGGTGTGGTTGGTATCGTTGCCTCACGGTTGATCGAGACCTACTACCGGCCCACCGTTATCCTCACCGAGTCGAACGGCCTGGCCACCGGTTCTGCCCGTTCGGTCACCGGCTTCGACCTGTATAAGGCCATTGATGCCTGCAGCGACCTGCTCGAAAATTTCGGAGGACATATGTACGCAGCAGGTCTCACACTCAGGCTCGAAAACCTTGAATTATTCAGGGAACGGTTTGATCACTTCGTGAACGAAACCATCACTGCCGAACAGATGATGCCCCAAATCGATATTGACAGCCAGATCGATTTTAAACTGATCGATCATGATTTCTTCAAAGACATTGATAAATTCAAACCCTTCGGCCCTGAAAATATGGCTCCGGTATTCGTGACCCGTAGGGTGAGAGACCGTGGACAAGGACGGATCGTGGGCTCAACAGGTGAACACCTGAAACTCGACCTGTACCAGGAAAAAGATGATTCTGTGGTGTTCCCCGCCATCGCCTTCCAGCAGTCGCAGCTCTTCGAAATCATTAAAAAACAGCAACCCTTCGATGTATGCTACACCCTCGAACTGAATGACTTCAGGGGAGAAACAAACCTGCAACTGGTTGTGAAGGATATCAAACCGTCGGATAAGAGCAACGGTTGAGCCCTAAAACCATTTCTT
This sequence comes from Bacteroidales bacterium, assembly GCA_034678415.1. GTDB lineage: Bacteria > Bacteroidota > Bacteroidia > Bacteroidales > VadinHA17 > JAXDBV01. The sequence goes on along the minus strand of JAXDBV010000221.1, from coordinate 10,899 downwards.
CACCTTCATCCTGTAATACATGGTAACACCCAGGATCAGCATGAGAACAAGAAGGACAGGGTATGTCCATTTCATGTTGAGCTCAGGCATATAGCGGAAGTTCATACCATAAATGCCTACGATAAAGGTGAGGGGAATGAAGATGGTAGCGATCACGGTGAGGTTCTTCATTACATTATTGATCTTTGAAGAAGTGTTGGCATGGTACAGTTCCATCAGGCCGATGACTATCTCCCGATATCCCTCCAGGGAGTCGTTGATCTGCTTTAAATGATCTATCAGATCGTTAAAAAATGGCAGTACACGCTTGCTGATCAGAGGAGTATTTTCCCGCGATATTTTTCTTATTTCTTCATACAGGGCAAAAACATATCGCTTGAAGCTGAAGATCTCGTTCCTCAGTCTCATGATATCACCCATATCAAAGTCGGGTTTGTTCTCGAGCAGGGCATCCTCCAGGTTCTCGGTATATTCCTCAAGGTATGACATCACCTGGTAATATTGATCCACTGTCTGATCGATGAGACTGTAAAACAGGTAGTCATTGCCTCTCTCCCTTAGCTTTAAATACTTGCCGGCCAGCCTTTCCCTCATTTGCTGAAAAGGATATTCTTCACTGTCGTGCAACGACAGTACATAATTGGGGCCAAGGATGAATCGGAGAGGTTCCTTCTTTATCAGCTCATCGTTTTTCCCCATGGTAAGAAATTTCATTGTCACAAAAATATGTTCCGTGAAATTCTCCCACTTGGGTAAATGCTCCGTGTTGAGAATATCTTCCAGCAACAAGGGATGAAACCCGAAGTATTTTCCTGCTTTCTCAATAATACCGATATTCCCCAGCTTTGGTATGTTGATCCAGTTGACATAACCGGTTCGTATCTCCGACAGGAGGGCATCGATATCCTGGCTGTCTGTCTTTTTCAGTTCCGTTGCATTGTACCTGATATACTCAATGTTGACCTGTGATGGGGCTTCCAGTTTACCGGTATAGATCAGTGTTCCCGGTGGCTGGCCAAGCTTTTTCTTGTATTGACTGCCGAATTCTTCCATGGTTTAAAGGATGGATAGATTTACAATGTTAAGAATTCTGAAGTTAAATTGCCTGCGTCAGATGGCAAAACTATTAACAGACAGGTGTGCACAGCCAGAGGGATAGTTCGAAAAACCTGTCAGAAGGAATATCTCAACTGTAATTTGATGTCGGACAGAGTGGCGCCTTTTATCTCGTTCAGGCCCGTTCCGATGGATGTTTCACCGGGGTAACAGGTTTGCGACAAACGCAACCAGCACTGCAGATGTTTTCCAGGGGAATATTTCAGGTACAAGTAGTTCCGGATACCTTTTCCCTGGAAGCCCGGCACGGAAAATGAACCCGGGATATCTCTCTCAAAGGCATAAATCCTTGATTCATATCCGTCTGTGTCAAACAGTGAAAATCTCAATGAACCCTGCAGAGGGAATCCCGCCGGCTGGTATGAGATCTCCTGAAAGGCAAGGAATCCTGTTTCTTTGCGTTCTCCCTCCATGTGGTATACCGAGCCTTCGAGTCTTGTCCTGAACAGCAGGGAGGGGCTGCCCCGGTAATCAGCCTGGCAGCGAAGACTCCTTCGGTCAGAGGTTCCCGTCACATCCATCGTTTCCCCCGGCGATACCAGGTTCCTGTCTTTCTCTTCCCTGCGGACCTGCACAGCCAGTGCAAGGTCTTCGGGGAGCTTGAAAGAAACACCAAGGAACGATTCCTGTCCGCCGGAGGGGCGGTCCACCCCATACTTCAGCCAGGGGAACCTGTAGGCGTCGTGGTAAGCGGTGATGGTCCAGTGTATTGCCGGTTTGACAACGGCTGCCATGTACAGGCCCTGCTCATTGCCTGTCCTGGTGTTTTCACAAAATGCCCGGCTGTATAAGGCGTGGTAGCCCCTGCTGAAGTTGCGGTACAGCGCTGTAAATATCACCTGTTCCGACATCATCCATTCGACACCCTGGAGAATGGCAGTCCCCGGGTTGTTGCATACTGCTGCCTCGCCAAACAGGAGTATCTTTCCCTGCCGGTACAGGTAGTCCATGGCTGCCACCACATGAGTGCATCCATGCGGAGTGAAGAATTGATAAGGTTCAGTACCTTTCACCACAGCCCTGTCAAAGTGTTGATGAAGGGCGGTAATTCCCAGCTCCAGCGTGCCCGGCTTCCATGAGAGATGACCGCCGGTCATGATCTCCCGCACGGCATCCTTCTTCATGAATTCAGATGGGGTGGTATGCAGTCCCGTGGTTATGAACGACCGGATATTCCCGGTAGCCTCATCGACAGAGGCATCCAGATGTTTGTAGGAGATAAAGGGAATAAGCTCCAGGTTGTTGTGTGCCAGCATCATACCTGCGCCCCTCAGGAAGGCGTTTTCGTCGGTCGATTCATACCTGGTTAATCCGCCGCCCCTCTTCCGGGTGTTCAGTACCAGCGGGCTTTTCCTGAATCCGAATCCTGACCAGCAGGCCAGCCCCTGTCCGAACCTTGCATGGTAGTCACCCGCCACCACATATTTCACGAGCCTGTTCGTGCGCAGTTCCATGTACCCTGAATAAAAATCAAACCCGGAGGTGTTTGGTTTAGACATGAACGGTTCTCCCGCATCTTTTTCTCCTGTGAACCCGAACGAAAGCTTCTCACCGTGGCGGATCGTGAAACGGGCCATCAGCTTCCATGGATCGCCCAGGAAAGCCGCAGCAGGATCCGTGGCCGAGGAATCGCTCAAGTATCCCTTTCTTGTTTCAAGGGTACGCCCCGCCCGTACCAGGAACGATCCGCCCGTATGATCGGCAATCCTCTTCTTCGGTTCCTTTTTCGATGTTTCATCGTGAAGGCAGATGAATGGCATGATCTTTTCGGTCAGCTCCCTGTCGAATCCATAAATGTATGGAAGCTCATACACTGAGGCGAGAGGACCGTTCTCATCCCGGTACTTTATCAGGCTTTGTATCTGGAAAGCGGTGAGGAGATGCAACCTCTCAAGGCTTTCAGAGCCGGCTGTATTGATGTTCAACGGATATTCAAGAAAGGATGCCATGTCTTCCACCAGGGAATAGAAATCATCTTCTTCCGCTCCTTCGGCCGCCAGTTCTTCCAGGAGATCGTCAATGATCTCAGCTTCCGCCTGGGCAAATGCTTGGCAAGGGAAGATCATCAGCCAGCAAAGAACGATACAATGCCTTTTCATTATATCGGTTCAATTCATGGTTTCGTCAGAATGCAATCAGGATGGAAAAGTGCGGTGTAAAGCCGAGCACAGGGTGGTGGGTGAATGCCACATCGCCACGGATGCCTTTCAGTGAATACCCCAGTCCAAATGCCTGGGTAGATGGAGACGTGGATATTCCTGACCGGAAATACAGGTTCTGCATAAAACGGAATTCAAGACCCGCCCTGTAGTTGGGATGATGGCTCAGCTTTTTCTCGGCTTCCGCCCCCAGATAGATCCGTTCCCTGATCAGGTAACCCATGCCCAGCCGGAGGATCACCGGTATAGGCTCATCGGGATAGGCTTTCAGGTGTGCCCTCACGGGATTGAACACATGAGCGCCGATGAAAAGATGCTCAACAGGTGTAACTATCAGTCCTGCTTCACAGGTGACGGTACCCTGGTTCCCGTATTCCTCACCGATATATGTATTCAGGTAATCCACCTGAACGCCGGCCGCCACCCGTGCTCCCAGTAGCTTTCCGAAGGCAAGGCCTGCCTTTGTCTCGTTGTACTGGGAATAGCCGAAATAATTGATATTGATGGCTAAGGTGCCATGCCGTGTGGGAAGGGCAAACGCGATGGCTTCCAGTGCGTATTGAGGAACGATGAACTTGTTTTCATGATGAAATCCCAGTGTCGGTTTATCGAGGAAGGCCAGGCCTGCCTGGTTATGATGCACCGACCAGAGGTCGTGAAACATCACTGCGACATTTGCCATACCGGCCTGCCGTGATCCGAGAGAATAATGGTCATGCGAACCGCAAGCGATCGGGGCAGGGATTACCGAGTATAATACCCATGCGACCATCGCATGTTGGCAGCTCCGTCTGGCATTCCGGTATATTGTGCCGGGCGGATGAAGCATACCGTCAGTTTGTTTTATGCGGGTAATTCAGTTTTTTCAGTTCCTCACCGGCTTTAAGGGCATTCTCACCCAGCGCCTGCTTGTATGCAATGATTCTTTTCATGACAGTATCATCGCCGGCAGCAAGGATCTGTGCTGCCAGTATACCTGCGTTCCTTGCCCCGTCAAGCCCTACCGTGGCAACCGGTATGCCCGGCGGCATCTGAAGGATGGAAAGGATGGAATCCCATCCGTCGATGGATATGCTAGCCTTGACGGGAACACCGATCACGGGCAGGGGTGTGCAGGCGGCAATGACGCCGGGTAGATGAGCGGCACCACCGGCTCCGGCAATGATCACGCGGATACCGCGGTTAGCGGCTCCCCTGGCATACTCGGCAGTATGACCGGGAGTACGATGGGCCGATAATACTTGCATCTCAAAGGGAATCTCAAACTCATCCAGCACCTTCGCCGCTGCTTCCATCACCGGCAGGTCAGACACACTGCCCATGATAATACTTACTTTCGGATCCATAGAATGTATCATCAATTATTATAAACGCGAAAATAAAGTTACATCAAATATTTGTATTTTCGCAGCGTATGGCAAATTCCCTTCTGATGGCGGAAAAAACCGTGCACGTGCACGACAGGAAATTCGGCCTGTTCATCACCGAACAGCAAATAAAAAAAACCGTGAAAAAAATAGCCCGGTCTATCAACAGGGATTTTAATGATCAGCCGGTGATATTTCTCGCCATACTGAACGGATCATTTATGTTTGCAGCCGATCTGCTCAGGCAGATCACAATTCCTGATCATCGCATCAGTTTCATCAAGCTGGCCTCATACCAGGGTACAACATCCACCGGTGTGGCTAACCGGTTGATCGGCTTGTCGGAAGACCTGCGGGGGAAAGTGGTGATCATCATCGAAGACGTGATCGATACCGGTGTTACCGTTGACAGCGTCGCACGCATGGTAGCCACACAGGGCTGCAAAACTGTCTGTATCGCCACGCTCCTTCTTAAGCCACACGCATACAAGGGTGCCCGCAAGCCCGACTATGTGGGAATGGAAATTCCCAATGATTTTGTTGTCGGCTATGGCCTCGACTATAACGGGTATGCCAGGAACCTGAAAGATATCTATCACGAAATACACTAATTTACACACTATGCTGAATCTGGTTTTATTCGGTCCTCCGGGATCGGGCAAAGGAACACAATCGGAACTGATCATTAACAAATACCGCCTGGTTCATCTTTCCACGGGTGATATCCTGAGAAGCGAGATGGCGCGGGGCACTCCGCTTGGATTGAAGGCAAAGGATTACATGGCGAAGGGTGAGCTGGTACCTGACCGGGATGTGATCGAGATGATTGCACAACGCATTGATGGTGAAGCATCAGGGGAAGGATATATTTTTGATGGCTTTCCGCGGACACGTGAACAGGCCCGGTTCCTCAGGAATATGCTTACCGAGCGTGAGACAAGGATCGATCTTATGATCTCACTTGAAGTCCCTGAAGAAGAGCTGATCCACCGGCTTGTTAAACGTGGCCAGGCATCGGGACGAGCCGATGATGAGCTGCCCGTCATTAAAAACCGCATCGAGGTGTATAACAAACAAACCGCCCCGGTAATTGATTTTTACCGTAAAATGCGGACATATACCGCGGTTGATGGCGTGGGCAGCATCGAGGAGATATTCGGGAGAATTGTTGAAAAGATTGAGAAGGTAAAGAACTTCATTATCTGATATCATACCACACTGGCAACCTACTATGCATGAGCGAGACCAGTTTTATTGATGTTGTCAAGGTATACTGTAAGTCGGGCAACGGGGGTGCCGGGTCGGCTCACCTGCACCGTGACCGCTTCACCAGGAAAGGTGGACCTGACGGGGGTGACGGGGGCAGGGGAGGACATATCATCCTGAAGGGTAACAGCCACCTGTGGACCCTGCTCCACCTGAAGTACAGGCGGCATATAAGGGCCGGCAATGGCGAGGGTGGATCGAAAACAATGTGTACCGGCGCTGACGGAAAAGACGAGATCGTGGAGGTACCCCTCGGCACGGTTGTTAAAAACGCCCAGACAGAAGAAGTACTGTTCGAGATCACCAGGGATGAAGAAACAAAAATCCTTGCCCGTGGCGGCAGGGGAGGCCTGGGAAATACACACTTCAAGTCATCCACACGGCAAACACCGCGGTTTGCCCAGCCCGGTGAACCCGGGACGGAGGGATGGTTCATCCTCGAGCTGAAACTGCTGGCCGATGTGGGCCTCGTCGGCTTCCCAAACGCAGGCAAGTCAACCCTCCTTTCCGTGCTCTCTTCCGCCAAACCAAAAATTGCCGATTATCCCTTCACTACCCTTACCCCACAGCTGGGAATTGTCTATTATAAGGAAAACAAATCATTTGTCATGGCCGATATCCCCGGCCTTATCGAGGGAGCAAGCAAGGGAAGGGGACTGGGAATACGTTTCCTGAGACATGTTGAACGAAATGCCATCCTCCTCTTTGTCATCCCTGCTAACAGCGATGATATCAATAAAGAATACCATGTGCTGATCAATGAACTCGGGGAATATAATCCTGAATTGCTCGATAAGAAACGAATACTGGCGATCTCCAAATCAGACATGCTGGATGAGGAACTGACCCGGGAAATAAAAAGAAACCTGCCTGACATTCCGGGTATTTTCATATCTTCATTTACTAAACAAGGACTGCAAAGGCTGAAAGGTATGCTGTGGAATGCCCTGAATTATCCTGATGAACCATGATCGAGACGCTGAAACAATGGGACACATCGCTGTTTCTCCTGATCAACGGGGCGCACTCTTCCTTCTGGGACCAGGTGATGTGGTTCGTCAGTGCCCGGCTTACCTGGCTGCCCCTCTATCTCCTCATTGCTTTCCTGATCATCCGCAAATTCAGGCATAAATCAATCATTATCTTCCTGCTCATTGTGCCGCTGCTGATTCTTATCAGTGACCAGTTGTCGGTACATCTGTTCAAGAATGTATTTCACAGGCTGCGCCCCTGTCACGATCCTGATATACAAAACCTGGTGCACCTGGTAAGGAATCATTGCGGGGGTAGATATGGATTTGTCTCTTCCCATGCTTCCAACAGCGTTGGCCTGGCCGTCCTTTCCATCCTCCTGCTAAGGAACAGGATTTTCCTGTGGGCTATCCTTGCCTGGGCATTGCTCGTGTCATACAGCCGTATTTACCTCGGTGTCCACTTTCCGGGTGATGTGCTCGCGGGTGGTATGTTTGGATTCCTGGCAGGTGCACTGGCCTGGTATGCATACCGGGTGATCGACTATTACTGGCTCTCAAGAAGCCGATCATTCAATAAACAGTACTGAAAACGCAGCCATAAACCCTGTTTCATTACCTTTATTATTCATCATTTCCGTCAATGCTGTGCATCAGGAATGAACATACAGATCCTTACTTCAACCTGGCGGCCGAGGAGTATCTTTTCCGGCATTTCACATCCGCCGGTTGTTGTATGCTGTACAGAAATGCCCCCTCTGTAATTGTTGGAAAGCACCAGAACACCCTGGCGGAGATCAACCGGAAATATGTCAGGGATCTTGGTATCCGTGTGGCAAGACGTCTCACGGGCGGCGGAACGGTGTTCCACGACCAGGGCAACCTCAATTTCTGTATCATACAGAACGGGGAGGAAGGCCGGCTTGTGGATTTTCGAAAATATACCGAACCTGTATTGTACGCCTTGAAAACATTAGGATTACAGGCCAACCTGGGATCACGAAATGAAATCCTGATGCACGGGCTGAAAATATCCGGTAATGCGGAACATGTGTACCGTAACCGGGTGATGCATCACGGCACACTCCTTTTCTCATCCGATCTCCGGGCAATGGCGGAAGCCCTCCGTACCAATCCTTCAAAATACAATGATAAGGCAGTAAAATCGGTAAGAAGCCAGGTAATCAATATTTCCGGGCATCTCCCCGGCCCGATGAATATGGAAGAATTTACCACCCATATCCTGAATACTTTCCTGTCCCTGTATCAGGGGGCCTGTCTCTATGAGTTCACTGCAGAAGATTTGGAAAGGATAAGAGACCTGGCAGAAACGAAATACAGCACCTGGGAATGGATTTACGGGTATTCACCATCGTACCTGATGAAAAATGAATTTCTCCTCCGCGACGAAACGATACGGGTGGAAATGTCGGTGAGCAGGGGAGTAATTCATGAGATGATCCTTTCCTCTCTCCGGGATCGGCCTCTGTTGACCGACCTCGCCGCAGCACTTCAGGGACAACAACACCGGGAGGAAAAGCTAAGAAATATTATACATCCATACCTTTCACGGGCAGGATACCGGGATGATGAGGTGGAAGATATCATAGATAACCTGTTTTAGATTCTTTCTGGCCGGGCCAGATGCCTTGGCAGGACTGTATTACAGGCAATGGAGGGGTATGCATGGTTTAAATTCATACCTTTATCCTTTCAGACCAGTAGCATATTGAAATGAGAGAGACGTTACATATTGTCAGGTCAGTGGTGCTGTGGATCATTATTGTGATCACCCTGGTGCTTTTTTTCATCCCGGCTTCTGTTGTCTGGTTACTCACTGTCCCGTTTGATCGCCGCAGGGTGGTTTTTCACTTTATCACCTGCCTGTGGGGGGCCTTTTACCTAAGGCTCCCCGGATGGACCATTACGGTGTCGGGGAGAAGCAACTTCCGGAAAAAACAGGTGTATATCATTATCTGTAACCACCAGTCTCTGGTTGATATTGCGGCTGTGTTTTACCTCTTCAGGCATTTCAAGTGGGTGTCAAAGATTGAAAACTACCGGCTGCCTGTCGTGGGATGGGTAATGCGGATGAACAGGTATATCAGCGTCGACCGGTCCAGCCGTACCAGTATCATAAAAATGATGGACGTGAGTGAAAAACATCTCCGCCAGGGAAGCTCAGTACTCCTCTTTCCCGAGGGCACACGTTCGCGTGACAGGAACATTGGTACGTTCAAAGATGGGGCTTTTACCCTTTCCATGAAAACGGGCATCCCTGTCCTTCCTCTCTACCTCGAAATGCCAGGTGATTTGATCCGCAGAGGATTCATCTTCGAAGGCAGGAAACATTTCCGGCTTACTGTGATGCCCGAACTATCACCCGGGCGGTTCTCCGGCGTGGAACAATTCAGGGATGTTACCCGTTCACTCTACCTTGCAGGATTTGTAAAAAACAACTGATATCCAATAGGATGCATCTGCTACCTCCCGGAAAGATCCTGCGAAGGATGGGTTTCCCGTCCGACCAGCAGGGACTTATTAACCGGTGGATCACCGAAGGGGAGAGGTGGAAGACGCATCTGGTCAACAGCAGAAATTATATCCTCCAGGCGGTAATGAGGGACGAATACCGTTCTGTAGCCATCCTGGGTAGCGGATGGCTGCTGGATGTTCCCCTGACAGAGCTGGCAGACCTCTGTGAAACGGTATACCTGTTTGATATACACCATCCCGTACAGGTACAACACCTGGTGAAAAGATTTCCCTCTGTAAGATTATATACCGCGGATATTACCGGGGGTATGGTCGCCCAGGTGTACCGGTTATGCAGGGAATCGAAAAGGGGACGGGTGAAGGTGCCCCTTACCGCTCTTGATTATCCTCTTTTCCGGCCAGAGGTGGATGCTGACGTCTGGGTGTCGGTCAACCTGTTGAGCCAGGTTGATTCCCTCATGTCTGAATACATACAGGAACTGGGTATTCATGACAATGAGGAAATCAATGCGTTCCGGCTCGCCGTGCAGCAGAAACACCTTGAATTTCTTATGAACCGCAGGTCTGTCATGATCACCGACTTTTATGAACGGGTGTCGGAGCCAGGGAAAGCTGCCGAATACAGGAGAACCGTATTGGTGAACCGGATGCCCGGCGCAAAAAACCGGAAAGAATGGACATGGCTGTTCGATAATACGGGCACGTACCGCCCCGGCACGGAAACAAGGTTCAGAGTGATGGCCGTACAGTTCTGACGGGCAAGTCGTTAGATACACTGCTCCGGCTTTCAGTAATTATTGAATTCCCTCTCATAGAATTCATTAATTCTCCTGTCATGCCGAACCATCACTGATGTTGATTTATTAACAAGCCTCCCTGTTGAAAACTATTTTAATCCCCTTCCTTTAACTCGTTGTCATTGAAATGAATTTATCACCAGGCCGGGTACTGCCGTTGACAATATAACCGGTTTTGTTGATAAACTCGAGCGATCCTCATTTTCCAATTCGTTTATCTTTGCAAAAATTTCAAAAAGACATGGTGACGGCGGCTTATACTGAGGATACCATTAAAACGCTCGACTGGAGGGAACATATCCGTAAGCGCCCTGGCATGTATATCGGTAAGCTGGGCGATGGCTCTTCCCACGACGATGGCATCTATGTGCTGCTGAAAGAAGTGCTCGATAATGCCGTGGATGAATATATGATGGGCTACGGTAAAAAGATTGACATCACCATCGAGGAGGGTACCGTGTCGGTCCGCGACTATGGCAGGGGCATCCCGCTGGGCAAGGTAATCGATGTCGTCTCGAAGATGAATACCGGTGCGAAGTACGATTCCAAGGTATTTAAGAAATCGGTCGGCCTGAACGGTGTAGGGATCAAAGCCGTGAATGCCCTCTCCTCACGCTTCTTGCTCAAGTCGTTCCGCGACGGACAGGTCAAAACAGCAGAATTTGCCGAAGGAAACCTCATTGCCGAACAAAAACTGCAGCCAGCCGGTGAACAGGATTGAGTCCTG
>JAXDBV010000220.1:0-6245 GCA_034678415.1 Bacteroidales bacterium | reverse complement strand
GAAACTGATTGCCGAGCATGATAACCTTACAGGGATGACTCATTTCATCCCGCTGCTTACGAAGCTGGTGGGGCTGCAGAGCATGGTAAATATACCACTGATATCGGCCGGTGAGCCCGTGGGTATTTTCTCGATCGGAAAGAATACCATGTTCTCAGGAGAAGATATCAGCCGGCTGGAACAATTTGCCAGCCAGATCACATCGATTATTGTCAAAATAGTCATGGAAGAGAAAAACCGTCAGCAGCGGGATGATCTTGAGCTGATCTCCGAGCTGAACAGGGCGGCGAATGAAAGCAAATCGCTCGACGAGATCCTTTATCTTCTATTTGAGAAAACGGGGAAGCTGTTCATGGGGTACGGCGCCTCCATACTCCTGATGACCGAGGACAGGAAACGGCTGAAACCGGCACTCTTCGGTTTGACACCGGTCATGCTCGACAAGGTGCAGAAGATTACCGGCCTTAACCTGCTTCAAGATACCATTATCGAGCTCAAGGAGACGAGTCATTATACCAGGGTTATCCGTTCCGGCCAGCCGGTTCTCTGCCGTTCCGTCGATGAACTGGTATCCCTGTATCGTGAATATGTGCAGAATGGAACGGTGGGCAAAACAGTTCCGCGGGTAGTCAGACTCCTGGGTAACGATATGCTGCTCAGCGTCCCCCCGATTTATGAAGATCAGTGCATGGGCGTACTGGATATTGCCAGGAAAGGGATGTTCAATGAACAGGATATTGTCAGGATTTCTGCCATTGCCGGACAGATCACTTCCATCCTGGCAAGGAAGCTGGAGGAAGATAGACGCAGGGACAGCGAAGTACGGTACCGCACCCTGTTCGAAGGAGCCAATGATGCCATCCTCCTGTTGAAACATGGAATATTCATCGACTGCAACAGGATGGCTGAAGTGTTGTATGGTAAATCCTCAGCCGATATCGTGGGGAAAACGCCGGCAGAATATTCGCCGGAATACCAGCCGGACGGCCTCTCATCGGAAATCCTGTCAACGCAGTTCATACAGAAGGCGGAGGAAGGCCAGCCACAGCTGTTTGAATGGATTCATAAAAAAGCTGATGGTACACTCTTCTGGGTCGAGGTCCGCCTCACAAAGGTCTTGCTCAAAGACGAGCAAATCGTTCAGGCTATCGTGCGGGATGTCAGCGAACGTAAGAAGTCTGAGGAAATGCAGCTGAGACTGATGACAGCCATTGAACAGTCAGCGGAGATTGTTGTCATTACCGATATCCAGGGCAGAATACTTTATGCAAATCCGGCCTTCGAAAAAACCTCGGGATATTCGGTGAAAGAAGCGCTGGGAAAGCATCCGTCCATCCTTAAAAGCGGAATCCATAGCCGTGCCTTTTATGAGAACCTGTGGAATACCATTCTTTCCGGAAGCATGTGGCACGGGGTTTTTGTCAACAGGCATAAGAACGGTTCTCTCTTTCATGAGGAAGCAACCATTTCACCCGTGAAGAATGAAGCGGGTGAAATCGTTAATTTCGTTGCCGTGAAGAGGGATGTAACACGCGAGAAACAGCTCGAAGAACAATTGCAGCAGTCACAGAAAATGGAAACTATCGGGACCCTGGCCGGCGGACTGGCGCATGACTTTAACAACATCCTGGCTACCATCATGGGATATGCCGATATGGCAAAAAAAGAGACGGACAAAAACAGTGAACTGTATGATGACCTGTCCAACATCCTCAGGGCATCGGAACGGGGTAAAGACCTTGTGCGGAAAATCCTCACCTTTAGCCGTCAGTTCGACACCAAGAATGAACCCGTGGATGTTGCCAGGGTGGTCAACGAATCGGTGCAACTCCTCAAAGGATCGGTGCCAGCATCCATCAAAATAAAAACCAGTATCTGCACCAAATGTGATCCGGTGATGGCCGATCCAACACAGCTGCAACAGGTGCTCTTCAACCTCGCTACCAACGCTACCTATGCCATGCGAAACAAGGAAGGAATGCTCGAGGTGGTGCTGAAACAGGTGAACACGGATGAAGAACTCAAGAAAGCGTTCCCCGCACTATCCTGGGGATCATACATTCACCTCCAGGTAAAGGATACGGGAGTCGGTATGGATGAAAACACAAGGGATAGAATCTTTGAACCCTTTTTCACTACGAAACCGGTAGGCGAAGGTACAGGACTGGGTCTCCCGGTAGCCCACGGGATCATTAAACACTCCGGCGGAGAAATATTTGTTGAAAGTGAACCCGGAAAAGGAAGTGTATTCCATGTGTTCCTCCCGGTGCACAAAGCCGAACAGGAATTATTAACTGAAAATGTGCGGGAAAACGAAGCCGTATATGGAACGGAACGAATTCTATTCGTGGATGATGACCGGGAAATAACAACCATGGCGAAAAAAATGCTTGGAAAGATTGGTTATCATATTACCGTTGCCAACGATCCCCTCGAAGCCCTCAATCTGTTCATGGGCAATCCTTCCGATTACGACATGCTGATCACCGATATGGTGATGCCCGAAATGACGGGTGAGAAACTGGCCGCCGAAATCCTGCATATACGGCCTGCAATACCCGTGATCCTTGTTACAAGTTACCGCGAGACGGTCATCCCTGAACGGATAACATCAACCGGTATAAGCCGGTTCCTGTTCAAACCCCTGACTATAACGGAACTTGGGACTACCATCCGGCAACTGTTTGAAACCACCCAAAATAAATAAAACCATGTACAGAATCCTGCTTGTCGATGATGACCATGACTTCAGGCTCATGCTGAAAAAGCTTCTCGAGAAAAATGGGTACGAGGTGATGGATGCAATCAATGGCATTGAAGCGCTGCAGCTCTTTCAGCAGTATCCTGCAAGAGTGGTGATAACTGATATTATCATGCCTGATATGGACGGGATAGAAACCATTATTGAGATGCGCAAAAAATATCCCGATACCGTGCTCATTGCCATCTCCGGTGGAGGGAGGATTGGCCCGGTAAGCTACCTCAACGCCGCTCGTGCCCTCGGCGCTGCCAAAATCCTTACAAAACCTTTCCCAAACGAGGAATTGCTGAAATTGCTGAAGGAATATGAATAACCGTGAATCCTGATCAGGCAGATCCAATGAAACTTCGTTTTCATGGTTTTTCCATTACCTTTGATCCGCAAAAAATAACGATAAACAACCATGAAAACCGGCATAATCCGTTTTGCTGACGGCAGGCTGTATGTTCCCGATCACCTTGTCATTCCCTTTATCGAGGGGGATGGTACGGGGCCCGATATATGGGCTGCCTCCGTCAGGGTGTTCAATGCGGCAGTGGAAAAGGCATACCAACGTAAACGGAGCATCAGATGGAAAGAAGTGCTGGCCGGGGAGAAGGCCTACCGCCTTGCGGGTGAATGGCTTCCCGATACTACCCTCGAAGCGATAAGAACACACCTCGTGGCTATCAAAGGCCCGCTCACAACTCCCGTGGGCGGAGGAATACGTTCATTGAATGTGGCATTGAGGCAGGAACTTGATCTTTATGTATGCCTCCGCCCCGTGAAATATTACCCGGGTGTACCGTCCCCCGTCAAAAATCCGGCTTTGACCAATATGGTGATTTTCCGGGAGAACTCCGAGGATATTTACGCCGGTATCGAGTGGATGCAGGGTACACCCGAAGCGCAAAAGATATTGCACTTCCTGCAGGAAGAAATGGGTGTCAAAAACATCCGTTTCCCGGAGACCTCCTCTGTCGGTATCAAGCCTGTGTCAAGGGAAGGAACAGAACGGCTCGTGAGAGCTGCCATCAGGTATGCCATACACCATCACCTCCCGTCGGTCACCCTTGTGCATAAGGGTAATATTATGAAGTTCACCGAAGGCGGCTTTAAAATGTGGGGGTATGAACTGGCGGAACGTGAATTTGCCGGGAAGGTGTTCACCTGGAACAGGTTTAACAGGATTAAGGAAACCGGAGGAGAAACGGTGGCTGAACAGGCGCTGAAAGAAGCCGTCCAATCGGGTATGATTATTATAAAGGATTCTATTGCCGATGCCTTCCTTCAACAGATCCTTACCCGTCCGGCCGACTATTCGGTGATAGCAACCCTTAACCTGAACGGAGACTATATCTCCGATGCCTTGGCAGCCATCGTGGGCGGCATAGGCATCGCTCCGGGAGCAAATATCAATTACGAAACCGGTCATGCCGTGTTCGAAGCTACCCATGGAACCGCACCGAAATATGCGGGGAAAGACATGGTGAATCCGGGATCCCTCATCCTCTCAGGCGTAATGATGCTCGAATATATCGGGTGGAAAGAGGCGGCTGAACTGATCGTCAAAGGACTTGAAGGAGCCATCAGGAATAAAAGAGTAACCTATGATTTGGAACGGCTGATGGATGGAGCCATACTCCTGAAAACATCACAGTTTGCTGATGAAATCATACGGCAGATGGAATGAACAAATGATCTGTACTATTGTTCCGGAAATAACGAATTATATCGTTTTACTTAACCACATCAATTATGTTACACAAAAAAGTTGAAGACATCTGCAATCAGCAGATCGAAAAAGAGGGATTCTCATCCTTCCTGTACCTCGCTATGGCATCCTGGTCAGAAACCCAGGGATATCCCGGCATTGCCAAATGGTTGTATGCCCAGGCAGAAGAAGAACTCGAACACATGCTGAAGTTTGTCGGGTTCATTAATGAAAGGGGAGGTAAAGCAGTTATTCCTGCCCTGAAAAAACCGCCTGTTGATTTCAAGAATGTTGCCGGGATGTTTAAAGAGGTGCTTAAGCACGAGCAATACATTACCGCTTCCATCAACGAAATTGTCGCCGTATGTCATGATCTGCCCGATTATACAACCCTGAACTGGGTACAATGGTTTGTTAATGAACAGATTGAGGAAGAAAGAAATGCTCAGGATATCATTGATAAGCTGAATCTCCTGGAAGGTAAAAACCTGTATATGTTCGACAGGGATATCTATTCGTTCCGTAAGGAAGAATGAATCATGACATCACCCTGCTGTAGCACTTTTCCCCGGGCTCGTCATTTTTCAAGGATAATCTTCACACGTTCCACAGTTCGGTCAGAAATCATTTCGAGGAAGTAGATACCGGTGCTGATGTTCTCCGGACGGATCTCCAGGCTCTCTCCTGCACCGGCATACAGCAGACGTTTTGACCATATCATCTGGCCGCTGATATTCACCAGTTGCAGGAACACCTGGCGGTGGATGCTTTTCTTGAATTCCAGCCTGATCATCCCCCGGCTGGGATTAGGATAAACATGCAGGTATGACAGGTCAATATATTCCGGCGGGGGCGTCCCCATTAGCGGGGTGTTTCCAAGAATGATGGTGAACAGTCCTTCCGCACCGCCGGCACTGCCGTCCACCTGGATATAGTATGTTTTTCCCGGTACCAGGTTTTCCAGTTTCTCAATGGCCGCGGCATAATTCCATTGTTCGGAATGGTAATCATCATTGGCGGCCAGAAGGGTATAATTGCCGTTCAGTATATCGCTGCAGCTGGCGGCCTCATATATAGCCACCTGGTTGTCAAATCCGTAAGTGTCGAGAGAGATGGTACCTGTTAAGGGTGCCTCAAACTGGAACCAGACGGTATGCTGCAACCCGTTCTCCGGGCACCATTTCAGCGGTGCGTTGCAGGCATCGGTTCCAAGCGTGTCGGGTATGGGCTCATTGTCTTCCACGGTGGCATTCTGGTTCGAGAAGGGTCCGTTCTTTCCCAGGCCGAGCGGTATGGGTGAGCAGACATCGTCATTCACAAGAATCCGTATGACCGAGGTAGCCTGATCCGTGCAGTTGCCTTGCGTGCCCGTCACAGTGTATGTAATATCGGTCAAAGGAGTAGTGCTTACTTCATTGCCGGTGATGGTATCGAGGTAATCGGCTGGCTCCCAGGTATACTCATCAGCCCCTAATGCCTTGAGGATCAATGTATCACCGGCTGGCAGGTAGGTCGTGTCAGGGAAGATGGATATATCAATGCTCTCAAGGTTGTTGATATAGTCGGTTTTGGTCTCCGTTTGTTCAAAAGTGCCGCGGTATGCCGTCAACCGGATTGTTTTTAATCCTTTTGAGCTATATGTCACACTCACCGTATCTTCTTTTGATGTAGCCGGGATGGCACCGGAGCCAAAATCCCACTCTATACTGTCGGCGTTGTCCACAGAAGCATTATAAAATTCAAACATGCTTCCCATACAGGCAAACCCCCGGTTAACGGTAAACTCGGCAA
>JAXDBV010000219.1:0-5874 GCA_034678415.1 Bacteroidales bacterium | reverse complement strand
CGGACTGGAAAATACTATCCAGATGTATCTCAGGCAACTTACAGAATAAACAATGGTACTGTTCCACAGGCAATTCGGGGAAGGACCCGCTCTGATCATCGCTCACGGCCTCTATGGATCTTCCGATAACTGGGTAACCATTGGCAGGGACTTGAGCCGGTATTTTGAAGTGTTTATTATTGACCAGCGCAATCACGGTCAGTCACCTCACAGCAACGTACATACATATGAAGCGATGAAGGAAGACCTGAGGGAATTCATGGATGACAACGGCCTTGATTCCGCCATATTAACCGGTCATTCCATGGGAGGAAAAACGGTCATGCTCTTTGCCGCCGACTACCCCGACAGGGTTAACGGCCTCATCGTCATCGATATGGCTCCCGGTTCATACCAACTGCCCAGCCGACAAAACCGGATTACCGCCGATCATGAATCCATCCTGTCAGGACTGCTCCGCCTTAACCTGAAGCAATACCACGAAAGGAAGGCAGTGGAAGAGGCAATGTCCTCGTTCATACCATCCCCCGACATCCGGCAATTCCTTCTAAAAAACCTGAGAAGATCAGCAGATAATACGTTTACATGGAAGATAAATCTGGCGGCACTTCACCATAACCTTGACAAGATCCTCGGCGGAATTAATATTCCCCCGTTCGAAAAAAGAGATCAGGGAACCGGATTCCCTGTACTGTTCATCCGCGGAGAATTCTCCGGCTATATCACCTCTGTTGACGAGGAAGAAATCCATCAGATCTTCCCGAATGCGGAGATTAAAACCATCCCCCGTGCCGGACACTGGGTGCATGCCGAACAGCCGCAACTCCTGCTGAAAATGATCACCGATTTTATTTTGTAGGAACCGGCTACCTGATCGTTTCCACGTGGGAAGGATCAATGAGCGGCTGTCCCTGAAACCGGAGAAACAGCTGGGCTACCGTGAAAGCATCTCCTTCGCAGTACCTGGAAATCCGCTCAAGATCATGCTCTCTCCAGTATACACCGGCTACCATGGATCCTTCCAGATCGGCCTTCGGGCTCGGCAATCGAAAGAGATATGACAGAAGCTCCAGGGAGGTATAGTGCTTGTAGTCTCCAAACTTCCATAATTCCAGGGTATCAAGAAAAGGCACCTCCCATGGTTTTTTCCCCGCCACATCAAGTACCGGCGGGAGCGTAATTCCGTTGATCAGCATCCTCCGGGCCAGATAGGGAAAATCAAACTCCTTACCGTTATGGGCACACAATAGCATATCCTTCTTATAACTGTTCGTCAGCATAGCCGACAAATCACTGAGGATCTGCCTTTCTTCATCCCCCACGAACGACTTCACACGGAACCATTTCTCGCCTTCACGGTTGAAGATGAAACCGGCAGAGACACAGACCACCTTTCCAAATTCCGCATAAATACCGGCCCTCTCATAAGTGTCGGCTACCGTCTCGTTCTCTTTCCGGATATGGACGGATTTTTTCTCCCATAATGCCTTTACCTCGGGCCCGGCATCCTCATATGAGGGCGCTGCAGGAACCGTCTCTATATCCAGAAACAATACATTCTGTGCATTGATATTCCCAAGCATATCCGGATAAATGTTAGTTTACAGGTCTGTTATCTAGGCTTTTCTCTATCATCGAAACCAGCACCCTGATAGCCACATCATTATTCCCTCCTTCGGGAATAATGATATCGGCATAGCGTTTGGTAGGCTCAATGAACTGAAGATGTGAAGGTTTAACTGTCTTCCAGTACCGCTCCAGCACCTTCCGTAACGACCGTCCCCTCTCCTCTATATCACGGCTGATCACCCGCCCCAGACGGTCATCCGGATCGGCATCTACATAGATCCGAATATCCATCAGGTCACGTAACGGCTTATATCCCAGTATCAGTATACCTTCAATGATAATGATTTCTTTCGGTTCAACAGGTATCGTCTCCCCGGAACGGGTGCAGGTGATGTACGAATACACGGGTTGCTGTACCCCAATACCATTCTTCAACGCTTTTATATGCTCCTCAAGAAGCTCAAACTCAATAGAGTCGGGATGATCGAAATTTATCTCCTGCCGCTGTTCAGGAGGAAGATGGCTGTTATCCCGGTAGTAAGAATCCTGGGGAATAACCACTACCCGATCCTCCGGAAGCTTTTCAAGTATTTTCTTCACCACCGTTGTCTTGCCCGACCCGGTACCACCGGCAATCCCGACAATCAGCATAGGATGTATGTTATTATACGAGATTCTTTACTTTTACATCTTAAACCTATAAATTTAACCATTCTGCACGAATATCATACCCATGAATGAACTATATCCCTTAAAATTCAAACCCTATTACAGGCAAACCATCTGGGGAGGAAATAAATTACAGGAATTATTCGGCAGGGATTTGAACCGCATGAATAACGTCGGGGAAAGCTGGGAAATCTCAGGCCTGAAAGGCCACGTATCCGTCGTGTCAAACGGCTTCCTTAAAGGCAATACCCTCACCGAGCTGATCGAGGTATATATGGGCGACCTGGTAGGGGAACGTGTCTTTGAAAAATACGGACTGGAATTCCCGCTCCTTATCAAGTACATTGACGCAAGTGATATCCTCTCCATCCAGGTACATCCCGATGACCGCCTTGCCGAAGAACGGCACCAGTGCCGCGGAAAAACGGAAATGTGGTACGTGATCGGTGCGGATAAAGATGCCTCCCTGATGATAGGATTTAACAGAGACACCACAAGGGATGAATACCTTGAGTACCTCGGTTCACAACGACTCCACGAATTGATGAATGTGGAAAAAGTACAAAAAGGAGATGTCTTCTACATTCCCGCCGGCACCCTTCACGCAGTCGGTGCAGGTGTGTTCATGGCTGAAATTCAGCAGTCGTCCGATATTACCTACCGGGTATACGACTGGGACCGCCAGGATGAGCACGGCCGACGCCGTGAACTGCATACCCGCCTTGCTATCGATGCCATTAACTTCACAAAATGCAACAACTATAAGATCCCTGCCCCTGATGTAAAAACCGTACCACTGGTCAAATCACCCCATTTTCAAACCAACTTCCTGCCGGTCGGTCAAACCGCCGAACGTGATTTTTATGAAATTGATTCATTTATTGTTTATTTGTGTTTGAACGGGGCATGCCGTATAGCCTCGAGGAACCACACCATACCCCTCACCTGCGGCGATACGGTGCTCGTCCCGGCATCCCTTAACAGCGTGGAAATAATCCCCGCAAAGGATACTACCCTCCTGGAAATATATATACCCTGAGGGATTCAGGCCGGTGATGAACAGGACCCTCCCGGCCAGCAAAGAATCATCGGCCTTTCCATCCACCGTACTGACGAATCAACCTTTTTTTTCGTCCACTAATAATAATTTTTTATATTGCAGCGCATTACAACAGCTGCAGCGATCCCGACACATTCCTTTACACGAAAATTTCTGAACGGTACATTACCCGTGATGTGAACAGTTTTTAATAAATAATCCTTCTGTGAGATGCGGTTTATTTGTGAAAATCTGATATTATTATACCGGTTTTGTATGTTATTTTATACCGACGAACAACCATGATCGTGTATCCCAGGAATTTCGGCGGCCTTGCTGATGAGTATTCGGTAGTCGAATCCTCCAGGATGGTTGTGCTGCCGGTTGCGTACGACGGCACCTCCACATGGATCAAGGGCGCCGACAAGGGACCTGAGGCCATTATCAATGCCTCATGTAACATGGAATTGTTTGACATTGACACCCAAAGCGAAGTATTCCGGCTGGGCATTCATACCACACCATCCCTGTCAGGCTTTGCATCACCAGAAGAAATGGCTGACCGTATTGAATTGACGGTGGACAAGTACCTTGACATGAACAAAATGGTGGTGGTCCTCGGCGGTGAACACTCGGTCAGCATAGGATCGGTGCGTGCCCATGCCCGTCGTTACCCCGGCCTGTCGGTGCTTCAGCTCGATGCACATACCGACCTGCGCGATGAATACGACGGGAGCAAATACAACCATGCCTGTGTCATGGCACGCGTACGTGAACTGTGCCCCTTTGTCCAGGTCGGCATACGAAGCATGGATAAAAGCGAACTACCCCTGCTGAACCATCAAAACCTCTTCCTCGCCAGGGATATCCACGGCAAAATGAACTGGCAGGAAAAAGTGATTGGCAGGCTGCATGAAAATGTATATATTACCTTCGATCTGGATGTCTTCGATCCGTCCATCATGCCCAGTACCGGCACACCCGAACCAGGCGGATTATTATGGTACGAGGTAACTGACCTGATAAGAAAAATCGCCGTGAAAAGAAGCATTGTGGGCTTTGATGTCGTGGAACTGTGCCCCAACCCGGCGGAGAAATCATCCGATTTCCTGGCAGCCAAACTAATATATCAGACACTGAGCTATATTTTTCACTATAAAAAACCATAAACCAACATGAACAAGAAGGAATTTCTGAAAGATATTGTGAAGCATATCGACATCACCTCGTTCAGGGCAACGCCCATTATCGATGCCATGCGGGAGATGTCTTTTTCTTCGCGTGCCACAGCTGAAGCAGCAGATATCTTCAGCCGTATGATCAGGGACAAGCAGTGCTCCATCATCCTGACCCTCGCAGGAAGCACCAGCGCCGGCGGATGTATGCAAGTGTATGCCGATATGATCCGGTTCAGAATGGTGGATGCCGTCGTGGCAACAGGCGCCTCCATCGTCGATATGGACTTCTTCGAAGCCCTGGGGTTCAAACATTATAAGGGCAGCCCCTACGTGAACGATAAACAGCTGCGTAGCTACTATATCGATCGTATCTACGACACCTTTATCGATGAAGATGAATTGCAGGTGTGTGACAGCACCGTGAGAGAGATCGCCGATTCCCTCAAACCCGGAATATACTCCTCCAGGGAATTCATCCGCGAAATGGGAAAATACCTCACCACCCACGCCGTGAAGAAAAATTCGCTCGTGCAGCTGGCCTATGAAAACAAGGTGCCCATCTTCTGCCCTGCCTTCAGCGACAGCAGCGCCGGCTTCGGACTGGTAATGCACCAGTGGGAACATCCGAAAAAACACGTGTCGATCGATTCAGTAAAAGACTTCCTGGAACTGACGAAAATAAAAATCGCCGCAAAAACCACCGGCCTCTTGATGATCGGCGGGGGAGTACCCAAGAATTTTGCACAGGATACCGTCGTCTGTGCTGAAATGCTCGGTAAACCGGCTCCCATGCATAAGTATGCCATTCAGATCACTGTGGCCGATGTCCGCGATGGCGCCTGTTCAAGCTCCACCCTCAAGGAAGCCACTTCATGGGGAAAAGTAGATACCGTCTTCGAACAGATGGTTTACGCAGAAGCCACCACCGTTCTGCCAATTATCATCAGCCATATCTACCATAAAGGAGACTGGAAAAAAAGAAAACAACGCAACTGGTCAGAGTACCTCGATAATCACTAAAAAACGGGCATTTGTATTATGTCTTGCTAAAAATTATTTTATGTTAAATATTTTTAATTATTTAAAGGTATATTTAATATTATTTAGGATATTTTAATATATTTTACATAATTCTTTAATATTATTTAAATATTTAAATTTTTTTTCAGAGCGGTAAGTCTCTCATTTCCTTGCGTGAGATGATCATTTCTTCAACCAGGCTGGTAAGCAGTTCAGCAAAACCGGGGGATTATCCAAAACCCCGATACCCCGAATTTGCCTTTATCGGCAGGTCGAATGTAGGTAAATCGTCTCTGATCAATATGATCGCCCGGCGGAAAAAACTCGCCAAAATCTCCGGTACACCGGGAAAGACAAGGGTGATCAACCATTTCCTGATCAATGAGAGCTGGTACCTTG
>JAXDBV010000218.1:0-7641 GCA_034678415.1 Bacteroidales bacterium | reverse complement strand
GCCATCGCCGCCCAGGGAGTGGTTTATGAGGTGCTGCAGATGTCACAGCTGGAAGGATATAGAACGGGAGGAACGATCCACCTTGTGATCAATAACCAGGTAGGATTCACTACCAACTACCTCGACGCCCGCTCAAGCACTTATTGCACCGACATAGGCAAGGTGATCAAGGCTCCCATTTTCCATGTCAACGCCGATGATGTGGAAGCATTGATCTTTGTTGTCAGACTGGCAATGGAATACAGAAAAACATTCCATACCGATGTGTTCATCGATATCCTCGGATACAGGAAACACGGACACAATGAAGGGGATGAACCGCGTTTCACACAACCCCTGCTCTATAAAGCCATTGAATCACATCCTGATCCACTCGATATCTACGCCAGAAAACTGCTACATGAGAACGTGGTCACTGAAGAAGAGATTAAAAAAGAGATCAGGGACTTTGAAAATCATCTGGAAGGGAAACTGATAAAATCAAAAGCCGATAACATTGTCCGCATACAACCATTCCTTTCCGAAAGCTGGAAAGATCTCAGGCATCCCCAGGCAGAGGATTTTGCTTCCAGCCCGCTCACAGGAGTAAGAAAAGATGTACTAATCGGCCTGGCAGAAAAAATCAACCGGCTGCCTGACGACAGGAAGTTCTTCAAAAAACTGTATAAGATCATTGACGACAGGAGCGGAATGATCCGTTCAGGCTATGCCGACTGGCCGCTGGCTGAGCTCCTGGCTTATGCCAGCCTTGTGAATGAAGGGATCGCTGTACGGCTCAGCGGTCAGGATTCCGTCAGAGGTACTTTTGCACACCGTCATGCAGCGTTCTATATTGAGAATACGACGGAGGTCTATTATCCTCTTCAGCATATTTCCCCGCGTCAGGCAACATTTGAAATATTCAACTCACCCCTCAGCGAATACGGCGTCCTCGGATTTGAATATGGTTATTCCCTGGCAACACCGCAGGGACTGACCATATGGGAAGCACAGTACGGTGATTTCCATAATGTTGCCCAGGTGATCATCGACCAATTTATCAGCTCAGCAGAAGAAAAATGGGGAATCATGAATGGCATCGTTCTGTACCTGCCCCACGGCTATGAGGGACAGGGTCCTGAGCATTCCAGCGCACGGATCGAACGGTTCCTTAATATGTCGGCCAGGAATAATATCCAGGTAGTCAACTGCACTACCCCGGCCAATTTTTTTCATGCCCTGAGACGACAGGTGAAGCGGGATTTCAGGATACCGCTGGTGATCCTCACTCCTAAGAGCCTCCTCCGGCACCCACTCTGCATTTCTACCCTTGATGAACTGTCAAAAGGAAAATTCCACGAAGTGTATGACGATACGGATGTGGATGTGAACAACGTTACACGGGTTGTTCTGTGCTCGGGGAAAATCTATTACGACCTGCTTGAAAGAAAAAGAAAGCTAAAAGCCCGGGATGTTGCACTCATCCGCATTGAACAGCTGTTCCCTTTTCCCCATGAGGCTATGGAAAAAATCATCAGGCGTTATAAAAAAGCCCTGCTTCACCTGTGGGTGCAGGAAGAACCGGAAAACATGGGTGCCTGGCGTTATATCCATGACACCTTCACCCGGGCAGATCTTGTGCCTGTTGCCAGGATAGCCAGTGGCAGCCCTGCAACAGGGCTGCCCGATCTTCATGCCGTCGGCCAGGAGGAGATCATTGCCAAGGTGTTCAGAAAATGCAACTGTGAACTGAAGAACGATTACTGTGCACTCCGCTGCGTGGAAGGAAAATCAAGGAAAGAGATCCTCGATGTTCATAACTATTTTCAACAGGATGCAAAGTTTACAATCTGAAAAGATTCATCACAATAAATGACCATGATCATTGACGTGAAAATACCAGGCCCCGGTGAATCGATCACCGAGGTTGAATTAGCCGGCTGGCTGGTTTCCGATGGTGATTTCGTCGAGAAAGACCAGGAACTGGCCGAGGTGGAATCAGAAAAGGCAACCCTTCCGCTCCTTGCCCCGGAACAGGGGAAAATCAGGATTCTCATTGAAGCCAATACCACTGTGCCAGTAGGCTCAGTGGCCTGTACCATTGACACCTCTGCTAAAGGGAAGGCCAAAAGGGCTAAAGCGCCTGATGAGTCCCCTGCCGCCCCCACCCCTTCTGAGAAACCCTCAACGGTACCTGAAACAACCGTGCATGCCCCCCTTCCTTCCGATAAGGTGAAAGCCACTCCCCTGGCAAAAAAAATGATGGAAGAACACGGATTGACGGTCAACGATATCCTGGAGGGGCTCAAACATATTACTTCCAAAGAGGTGGATCTGGTCATTCAATCAAGGCAACAGGAAAAGGAAACGACCATTCCTTCTCCTTCAGAAGACAAAACAAGGACGACGGAACGGAAAAAAATGTCACAGCTGAGAAAAAAACTGTCGGAAAGGTTGGTTGCCGTGAAAAACCAGACGGCCATGCTCACCACATTCAACGAGGCAGACATGAGCGAGGTCATAAGGCTGCGACAGACCTATCAGGATGAATTCATAAAGAAATACGGCGTCAGGCTGGGTTTAATGTCGTTCTTCACCAGGGCTGCCACGGAAGCGCTCCGCCTGTTCCCCAACGTCAATGCCATGATCGACGGGAATGAACTGGTGTACCACCATTACTGCGACATTGGTATTGCTGTGCAGACCGATAAAGGACTGATGGTTCCCGTACTGCGCAACACCGAATCGATGACCATGGCAGAAATGGAAAAGGCTATTGCCGGGCTCGCAAACAAAGCCCGCAGTAACCGGATATCCATAGACGACCTGGCCGGAGGCACCTTCACCATCACAAACGGCGGACTGTTCGGATCCATGCTCTCCACGCCGCTTCTCAACCCCCCGCAAGCCGCCATCCTGGGAATGCATAATATCGTGAACCGGCCCGTGGCTGTGGAAGGAAAAATTGAGATAAGACCGGTCATGTACCTGGCATTGTCGTATGATCACCGGATCATTGACGGGAAAGACTCGGTTAGCTTCCTGGTGAAAATAAAGGAGTTTATCGAAAAACCATCCACCATGATCTTCGGCAAGGCTCATCCCGACAGGATGTTGCTGGGACTGTAAAAGAAATAGCTTCATGACACATCCCTTTCCTGCCATACGGTTGATAAGTTTCCCGTGCATGAACCGGTATAGTAGTTGAGGTAATTGGTTTTGATTTGTATCTTCAGGGGTTGAAAAAAATGATGGTGAATAATTTCATCCGATTAGTACAGTTGCCATGTTGTTCTGCCGGCAGGAAGCAACCCTTAAAGCGGGCATGAATAGACACAGCCCTGCCGCTGCTGCATTCCATCCTCCAGGTTGCGGTGCAGGTAGGGCATCAGCAACGGTGGTACGGTAACCTGGCAGATGCCATCGTGATAGTATAAATACAGGTGAATTCATGAAAAACAGAACATTATTGCTGATCATCATGTTGGTCTTCAGTGCAATGTACACGAAAGGACAGGACCGCATAACTGGTCTTCCGTTTGCCACCCGTTCGGAAGTTCTGGCGCAGAACGGTATGGCAGCCACCAGCCAGCCACTGGCCACACAGGTGGCATTGGATATATTGAAGCAGGGTGGCAATGCAGTGGACGCTGCCATCGCCGCCAGCGCCATGATGGGACTGGTAGAGCCTACCGGCAGCGGCATAGGCGGCGACCTCTTCGCCATCATCTGGCATGCCGGGACAAAGAAACTGTATGGGCTGAACGCCAGTGGCCGGTCACCGGCATCACTCACACTCGACTATTTCCTGGAGAAAGGGATCACACAGATCCCTCCCACTGGCCCCCTGCCGGTATCCGTCCCGGGCTGTGTGGACGGATGGTTCGAGATGAATAAGAAATTCGGCAGCCTGCCGATGAAAACCATTCTGCAGCCGGCAATCGATTATGCCAGGAACGGGTTCGCCGTTACCGAACTCATCGCATACTACTGGGCCAGCAACGCACGAAACCTGGAAAAGTACCCCAATTTCAGGGAAATATTCATGCCCGGAGGCAAAGCACCGGCCCGCGGAGAGCTATTCAGGAATCCTTTCCTCGCCAACACCCTGGAAACAATCGTCCGCGATGGCCGCGATGCCTTTTACAAAGGGGAGATTGCACGGGTTATTGATCAGTTCATGAAAGAACAGGGAGGGTTCCTCTCTTACGATGACCTTGCCTCCCACACATCCGAATGGGTAGAACCTGTCTCCACCTGCTATCGCGGTTATGATGTGTGGGAATTGCCGCCCAACGGACAGGGGATTGCCGTCCTGCAGATGCTTAACATCCTCGAAGCATACGACCTGCATTCCATGGGATTTGGCAGCGCCGAATCCATGCACCTGTTCCTGGAAGCCAAGAAGCTGGCATACGAAGACAGGGCAAAATATTATGCCGATCCGGCCTTCAACAAAATACCTGTCGCACAGCTTATTTCAAAGGAATATGCGGCCGAACGACGCGCACTGATCAGCCCTGACCGCGCTGCCCGAAGGTACGATACCGGCAAACTGAAACAGGATGAGACGATTTATCTTACCGTGGCGGATAAATATAATAATATGGTGTCACTCATCCAAAGCAATTACCGTGGAATGGGATCGGGCATGACCCCCCCTGGGCTGGGCTTCGTATTACAGGACAGGGGTGAACTGTTCACCCTTCAGGAGGGACATTATAACACCTATGCCCCGCGCAAACGGCCATTTCATACTATTATCCCCGCCTTTATCACGAGGGACGGAAAACCCTGGGTCAGCTTCGGTGTGATGGGCGGTGATATGCAGCCGCAGGGACACGTGCAGATCATCGTTAACCTCATCGATTTCGGGATGAACCTGCAGGAAGCAGGTGACGCCCCACGGATGCGACACAGCGGCTCTTCCGAACCTACAGGCACCCTGATGACTGATGGAGGAACCGTATTCCTCGAATCAGGGTTCAACAACGAAACGGTCAGAGCACTGGTAAGAAAAGGACACAGGATACAGCATGGTATTGACGGCTTTGGAGGATACCAGGCTATCCTCTGGGATGAAAAACACAAGGTCTATTATGGAGCCTCCGAATCAAGAAAAGACGGACAGGCAGCCGGTTACTAATGCATACACCATGAAAAAAACAGCCCTCGTCTTCGGTGCCACAGGTCTTGTGGGAAGCCACATGGTTGAACAGCTCGCCAATGATGACCGTTATGACAGGATCCTTACCTTTACACGCACACCATTCAACCCCGGGAACAGAAACGTCGTCAACCATATTATTGATTTTGACAAGCTGGAAGAATCGGCCGGTCTGATCCGCGGGGATGAAATCTTCTGTTGCCTTGGCACCACCATTAAAAAGGCAGGCTCGCAGGAGAAATTCCGGAAAGTTGACCTCGAATACCCTGACAGGATCGCCGCTCTCGGAAGTAAAAACAATGTACGGCATTTCCTCGTGATCAGCTCTATTGGCGCCAACCCGGCATCGCGCAACTTCTACCTTCAGACCAAAGGACAAATGGAAGAGAGCATCAGGAAACAGCCGTTCAGCAGGATTTCAATCCTGCGACCGTCCCTCCTGCTCGGAAAGAGAAAGGAGTTCCGAATGGGAGAACAAGTGGGGAAGGGATTCATGAAGATTACCGGTTTTCTTTTGGGAGGAAGCCTGAAAAAATTCAGGGGAATACAGGCAAGCACTGTGGCAAGGGCTATGATAAGGATAGCAAACGGTGATTATGGAAAGGAAATATACGAATCAGATAAAATTGCAGCCATTGGAAGACAATAAAACAATCGTTACCGGTGACGGGCTTTTTCAACTCTTTTTATCGCGTCAGAGCGACAGGGCTTATCACTCACGACCGGTGGAACAGGCTCTCATTGAACGCTGCATCGAAGCGGCCCGCCTTGCCCCTTCGGCCAGCAACGCACAACCCTGGAAATTCATCGTGGTCAATGATCCCGATCTGAAAAACAGAGTGGCCGATGCCACCACTGACCGTATCCTGCCTGTTAATCATTTTACACGACAGGCACCCGTGATCGTTGTGATCGTGCGTGAACCAACCAAGATATATACCTTCCTGGGTTCAAAAATCAAGAGACGTGACTTCCCCCTCATGGATATCGCCATCGCCGCTGAACATTTCTGTCTTCAGGCAGAAGCCGAAGGCCTCGGAACCTGCATGATGGGCTGGTTCAACGAGAAAAAAGTGAAGAAACTACTGGGCGTTCCAAGACGAAAGAGAATCGGACTGATCATCACCCTGGGCTACCCGGCCGGTGAAAAAAGGGAAAAGAGAAGGAAAAGCAGGGAAGAGATACTGAGTTTTAACCGATATTGAACAAATCCTGTTGCAAGGTGAGCTACTTACAGGAAAAGTTTCTCAACCCCCTGCTCGGTTTCCTGAAACAGGGCATCAGTCCTGAAAAACTGGCATGGTCGGTAACCCTTGGCGCTGTCATTGGCCTGATACCGGTAATCGGTGTGTCAACCATCCTGTGTGCCGCCCTCGCCCTGGCATTCCGCCTCAACATGGTGGTAATACAAGCGGTCAACTATTTTGTCTACCCTTTACAGCTCATCTTCCTAGTCCCATTTATCAGGATCGGGGAATTTGTGTTCCGGCATCCCGATGTGGCTCTTACCCTCAGGGAACGGTTGGAACTGGTCAGAGCCGACTGGTGGGATGCCATGCAGAAACTTTGGCTCTCCAACATCATGGGAATTGCGGTCTGGATGGTACTCATGGTACCCGTCACCATTATCCTCTTTTATTCTTTAGTGTTTGTTTTCAGGAAGTTTGAAGCAAAAGAGAAACAGGTCAGGGTGTCGCAGGACCGTTAAACAGCCATCCAGCATCACGGTAAATCTTCATCAGCACCTTTTCCTCATTCTCCCAGCATAGCTCTGCTGCCGCCTTCTCCAGGTTCTTTCTCCATTCTGACAATAAAACGGTATCACCGAGCACCCGCCTGAACACTGTTGCAAGCAGCGCAGGATCATGGGTGTTGGTTACCTCTCCTATCCCGTAGCCTTCTACAATATTCCTCACCTCGGGCAGATCAGACACGATGACCGGGATACCGGCCTGTATATAATCAAACAGCTTATTGGGCAGGCTGTATCGGTAATTCAAATGAATACCCTTATCCAGCGAGAGACCAACATCCGCACATGAGGTGTGCTGCATCATTTCCGTATAAGGCATCTTCCCCCGAAAAAGTACTCGCCCTTCCAGTTTCAGTTGTGAAACCAATTGTTTCAATGCCGCGATCCTGTCCCCGCTGCCAATGATCAACAGCATGGCATTATCGAGATATGACATGGCCATCACCGCTTCCTCCACACCCCTGTCCTTGTTAATACCGGTACCCTGTACCACAAGGATGGGCATACCGGTCGGCAGATCGAGGTCAGCCCGCGTTTTCCGTACCCCGGGCAGCCATCGAAGCGACAGGTTCCTTACTACTTTAAACTCCGTATGGTATTCCTCTCGGTACAACCGTGCGATGGAACTATTAACGGTATATTTTACAGCTATGTTTGGAACCGTTAACTGTTCTATCCGCTTCCATACATACTTTACCCATGGCCTGTCACTGATCTCGGGAACACCCTGGAAATACTCATG
>JAXDBV010000217.1:0-4158 GCA_034678415.1 Bacteroidales bacterium | reverse complement strand
CAGGATTTTGACCAGAAAGCGGTATCCAATCCCCAAAAAGTCGGGCCATGGAACCGGCGGGCAAAAGAAGTGAAACAACGGGCCGATGAACTGTTCAATTACATCCAGGAGCTGAAACTGGAAGTCGTTACAAAAGCAGAAGGATCAGACAGTGAAGCCATCGACGGAACCAATATCAAAACAAGACTGATCAAAAAAATCGACGAACCCAATATCCCCTCCGAAATACTTATCGGGGCTAACCAGAACGGGAAAGCTTACGACCTGAAAGCCGCCATCGTTGAATACCGGAATTTT
Source organism: Bacteroidales bacterium (assembly GCA_034678415.1). Lineage (GTDB taxonomy): Bacteria > Bacteroidota > Bacteroidia > Bacteroidales > VadinHA17 > JAXDBV01. The sequence continues at coordinate 3,861 of JAXDBV010000217.1, read as the reverse complement.
CTTTTTGATGTGGTCGGTACCCAATCCCCCGGTATCAGAGAATCCCTTGAAAACAACCTCTATACTGATGATTATAAAGAAAAAGACGGGGACATTACTTCCTGGGAAATCCATAACTTCCACATGCTTCCAGTCGTGGCCGTGATCACTATCCTTTCGAAACTGCAGGTGGATGTCAGAAATGCAGAGGCAGAGGTGCTGAACTACCTGTATAACCAGATCGAAGCCACTTCCTACAAGTTCAACAAACTTGTTCCAACCGTTATTCCCAACTCAACCTATATCCTCAAGGGTAATGAATACCAGGCATCAGTGTTTATCGCCGCTGCCGATACAACGCAGAAACCCGAAATCGTCGTGGGAAGTTTTGACTCCATTGTCAAACCCGACGGTGTTGTCGAATACAGGATGATAGGAGAAGGGACCAAGCTCAACATCGACAAGAATGGAAGAGGGATTTATACCATACGTACTTCTGACCTGGGCACTAAGAGATGGGGCGGACTTATCCGCATGGTATCGCCCGACGGTTCCATCGTACAGTATCCCTTTAAAAGCACCTACCAGGTGGCCGAAGCCAGCCTCGTTGTCTCCCCCACAAAAATGAATGTCTTCTATTCGGGCCTGCAAAACCCTGTCGATATTTCTGTCCCCGGTGTTCCGGATAATATGATCTCCGTCTCACTATCCCGCGGATCCATCAGGAAAGTCTCAGGCAGTTCATACATCATTGAACCCGGCAGGGCCGGTAAACCTGATCTGGAAGTGTATGTTACCGCTGAAATCGATGGGGCAAAACGTAGAATGCCTGCTAAAGTATTCAGGGTGAAAAATGTACCTGACCCTGTGGCTCAGGTGGCCGGCCGCGAAAGCGGTGACATCCTGAAATCCGAACTCGCAGCCCAGGTGGGCGTGATCGCTGTCATGAAAGATTTTGACTTCGATATTACCTTTAAAGTTACCGGCTTCCGGGTGTCAATGAACGATAAAGGGTATGTGGTTGAAGAAGACTCACAAACAAACCGTATTACCCCGCAGCAAAAAGCACTTATATCAAAACTCAGGAAAGGGGACCAGGTGATCTTCAGTAATATAAGGGCTGTCGGACCGGATGGCAATACAAGGCCCCTGTCACCCGTTGTATTGAAAGTAATCTAATTTCTTCAATATACTACAGAGATATGAAACGAATTTGTGCGCTTCTCTTAATGGGTATATGTTTCTTCATTCTCCAGCAACCGGTGAATGCTCAGTATGAAAAAACCCTTTATCAGAAGCAGATAAAGGATAAGAAGGCCATTCCTTATCCCTTCCTCCGCGAAGCAGATGTGATGTGGTCAAAACAGATCTGGCGTGTGATCGATCTGCGGGAGAAAATGAACCATACGTTATACTATCCCACCACCAAGGATGTGGCCGACCGCCTTAACCTGTTCGAACTGCTGCTGACAAAAGTGAAAACAGGAGAACTGGAAGTGTATAACGGCAACGACTACAGCATGAGCGAGGTAATCACCTTTGAGGATATCGAAAAAGTCTTCGACGCCGGTGCATTTACATACAAATACACCGATCCGGATACCGGCGAGGAAAGGGATACAACCACTTACCAGGAAATCAGCAGTACAGAGGTAAAACAATACCTTGTAAAGGAAGAATGGTACTTCGACAAGAAGCATTCAATGATGAAGGTAAGAATTCTCGGTCTCTGTCCCATCCGTATCGCCGTCAACCGTGAGACAGAAATACTAGAGAAGAAAAGAGTGTTCTGGGTATATTTCCCTGAAGTGAGACATACACTGGCTAACTATGAAGTGTTCAACAGGAATAACGACGCCCAGAGAATCTCCTTCGACGACCTGTTCTTACAGAGAAGATTCAGCAGCTATATTGTGGCTGAGTCGAACGTCTACGATAACCGTCAGATCAGTGAATATGCCATCGGGAAAAATGCACTGCTGGAATCGGAAAACGTGAAAGAATGGCTTTTTAATTTTGAGCACGATCTGTGGGAATACTAAGAAATTCTCCTGAAAAGCTGCCCAGGCAGCTTTTTTTTATATGTATTGTTCCCCTTTTTCAATCCTTACATCGTTTACAAACTGCTTGATCTTCTGCTCATCATCCTTCCGGCATATGAGCAGGATGTTATCCGACTCAATAACAATATAGTTTTCGAGCCCCTGTATCACTGCCAGCTTATCTTTCGGTAATTTAACGATGGATCCTTTCACGTCATACAGCATGACCTGGTCGCCGCTCACCAGGTTGTTGTTCCTGTCTTTACTCAGGTATTCATACAGTGAGCCCCAGGTACCCAGGTCCGACCATCCGAACTCGGCACAAAGAACATACACATTCTCGGCTTTTTCCATCACCCCGTAATCAATGGAAATATTGCCCGAATTCCTGTATATTTCAATAATATGCTTTTCCTCCTCCCTGGTGCCAATGAAACGTTCCTTTTCAGAGAAAAGATGTTCCACCTCCGGCAGGTACTTGGCATAGGCATGCAATATTCCCTTGAGCGACCAGATGAACAAACCGGAGTTCCAGTAAAATTCACCGCTTTCAAAGAACACTTTTGCCAGGTCGTAATCGGGTTTTTCAGTAAATGTTTTGACGGGTCTGAAATCAGGATCTGAGGCAACCACCTGACCATTGGCCGCCTGAATATATCCGTATCCCGTTTCAATCCGGCTGGGTTTTATTCCGAGTGTGAGCAACGCCTCTCCTCCCCTTACAAATTCCAGTCCTTTCAGGATCGCCTGTTTGAACTCTTCCTCCCGGAGTATCAGATGATCGGAAGGGGCAACAACAATCAGGGCTTCGGGATCACGCTTCTTGATCCTGTAATTGGCATAGGCAATACAGGGCGCAGTGTTTTTGCGCATCGGCTCGAGCAGCAACTGCTCATCCAACAGATCAGGCAACTGCTCTCTCACCAGATCACCATGATCCCTGCTTGTCACAATCAGAATGTTCTCCTCCGGGCAAATACCGACGAACCTCTCGTAGGTCATCTGCAACAATGTCTTGCCGGTACCCAGTATATCCAGAAATTGCTTTGGACGGGAGTTACGGCTCATTGGCCAGAAACGGCTGCCTACTCCTCCTGCCATAATGATGCAGTAGTAATCGTTGTTCATCAGGATCCGATGGGGGTAATACTTTTTATTTTAGTGCCCTAAAGGTAAAAAGTTTAATCCATTTAACCAACGTTGCCTCCGCTGCTGTCCTGTTCAGTTCTTAAATTATTTGTAACTTTAAACACCAAAATTCATGACCATGAAGTTCTTCTACCACATTGGCCGGTATACCCTGCTGATGTTAAAGGTATTTGCCAGGCCGGAGAAAGGGAGAATTTATTACCGGCAAACCATCAGGGAAATGGAGAATCTCGGGATCAGATCCGTGGGTATTGTCATGATCATTTCCGCCTTTATGGGGGCTGTTATCACCCTTCAGACAGCCTACAACACTGAAAATCCTTTTCTTCCAAAGTACCTCATCGGGCTTGGCTGCCGCGATTCTATCCTGCTTGAGTTTTCTTCCACCATGGTAGCGCTGATCCTCGCCGGCAAGGTCGGATCACATATCGCATCCGAACTGGGCACTATGCGCGTCACCGAACAAATCGACGCCCTTGAGATCATGGGAGTTAACTCTGCCAGCTACCTCATCTTGCCGAAAGTAATTGCCTGCATCCTCTTCTTCCCCTTCCTTACCATCCTGAGCATCGCGGTAGGTATAACCGGAGGGTATCTCGCCGTGGTGTCCACCAAAGTTATCTCTCCAGAAAACTTCATCTACGGTATCCATTATGCCTTTATCCCCTTCTATATCACCTATTCACTCATT
>JAXDBV010000216.1:0-39629 GCA_034678415.1 Bacteroidales bacterium | reverse complement strand
CTTTATCCCCTTCTATATCAGCTATTCACTCATTAAAATGGTGTTTTTCGATTTTCTGATAACCACCATTTCATCGTACCATGGTTACTACTCCTATGGCGGTTCCCTTGAAGTCGGGGAAGCCAGCACAAAGGCAGTGGTGCATAGCAGCGTATTTGTCCTGCTCTTTAATGTGATCCTCACCCAACTTCTGTTGTCATGATCGAGGTTCGTAATGTAAACAAATCCTTTGGCAACAACCCGGTGCTGACCGACGTGTCGGTCAGATTCGACCAGGGAAAAACAAATCTGGTTATCGGACAAAGCGGATCGGGTAAAACCGTGCTCCTGAAATCAATAGTAGGGCTCCTGGAGGTCGACAGCGGTGAGATCATTTATGAGGATGTGGTATTCAATAAACTGCCATTCAAGGAAAGAAAGGAAATAAGGAAACAGATCGGCATGCTGTTCCAAGGTGGTGCCCTCTTTGACTCCGCCACCGTCGAGGAAAATATCGCCTATCCAATGGACATGTTTACCGATATGTCAGCCGAGGAAAAAAGGGAACGAGCCAATTTCTGCCTTAAACGGGTGAACCTGGAAAACACCAATAAGCTGTATCCATCTGAACTCAGCGGGGGAATGAAAAAAAGAGCCGCCATTGCACGCGCCATTGCCCTGAACCCGAAATACCTCTTCTGTGACGAACCCAACTCAGGGCTGGACCCCATCACGGCCATCGTTATAGATAACCTGATCAGAGAACTTACAGAAGAGTATAACATGACCACCATAGTGAATACCCACGACATGAACTCAGTGATGGAGATAGGATCAAAGGTGGTTTTTATATGTGACGGTATGATCTGCTGGGAAGGTACCAACAAGGATATTATGCATTCCAACAATAAAAAGCTCAACGATTTTATATTCGCCAACAGCTTGGCCAAGCACGTGAAGAACATCAAGGTGTGAACCCGTGCCGGAGCCCTGTCAATTCTATTATCCACAACATTATTATTTTCCACCAATGAACAAAAAGAAAAAAGGATTCAATACCCGCATGATCCATGCCGGTAGTATCCACGATCAGTTTGGTAGTGCCATAATGCCTATCTACCAGACTTCCACCTTCATCCTGAGGAATGCAAAACATGGTGCCGATCTGTTTGCCGGCAGAGATGACGGATTCCTATATACCCGGCTGAGCAACCCTACCGTTCGCTCCCTCGAAGAAAAAGTAACATCGCTGGAGAACGGCTATGCAGGAATCGCCACCAGCAGCGGCATGAGCGCTGTCACAACCATCTATATCACCTTCCTGAACCAGGGGGATCACATGATCAGCACTTCATCCGTGTACGGACAGTCGCGCATGATCATGGAAAATCATTTTTCCCGGTTCGGCGTCGAATACAGCTATGTGGATACCTCCGATACTGACCAGATCACCCGGGCATTGAAACCGAATACCCGATTGCTGTTCATCGAGACTCCTTCCAATCCCACCATCCGTCTGACCGATATACGGAAATGTGCTGCGCTGGCCCGAAAACATCATCTGATCCTGGCGGTCGACAACACCTTTTCCAGCCCTTGCCTGCAAAACCCCCTCGACCTGGGTGCTGATGTGGTGTTCCATTCCATCACCAAGTTCCTTAACGGCCATGCCGACGTGGTGGGAGGCATCATCGTTACCAAAGAAGAAAAACTGCATCATCAGCTGCGGTCTGTGATGGGAAACATGGGCTTCTGCATGGATCCGCACCAGGCTTTTCTGGCCCTGAGAGGAATACAAACCCTGTCGGTAAGACTGGAAAAAGCACAGGAAAACGCCATGAAAATTGCCGGCTGGCTGGAGAAAAACAAGAAGGTGGCATTTGTTCGATACCCCGGCCTGCCCTCACACCCGCAATATACATTGGCCCGGAAACAGATGAGAGGCCCTGGATCCATGCTTAGCTTCGAACTGAAAGGAGGATTCGTGGCCGGCGAAAAAGTGATGAACCGCCTCCGTCTTTGCCTCCTCGCAGTATCCCTGGGTGGAATAGAAACACTTATTCAGCATCCTGCATCCATGACCCATGCAGCCATCCCCAGGAAGGAAAGACTGAAAGCAGGCATCACCGACGGACTCGTGCGCCTTTCCGTGGGATTAGAGGATGCCGAAGATATCATTGCCGACCTCGACCAGGCATTTTCTGCGATTAAATAATATAACCGTGTGCCTGTGGTTGTCATCATTACCGGCCCGGCAGGATGCGGTAAAACATCCTGCATCACCCGCCTGGCTGAACAATGGAAACAAAATCATATCAGGATCGACGGGATCCTGGCACCCTCGATAACCAGGAACAATGACCTGAGGAAATATAACCTTCGCTTCATCGGAACGGACTGGGAATTGCCATTTGCCAGTTCAGCCAACAGCAAAAATACCATCCAAACCGGTAAGTTCTATTTCAATTCCGAAACACTGGCAACCGGGAAGCGCTATCTCGCCTAAATCCCCCTGGATAAAACAGATATACTCATCATGGATGAGATCGGACCCCTCGAACTGGAAGATAAAATGTGGGCCAATGAATTTTCAGCCATTCTGGCAAGTGATCATCCTGTCCTGGTTGTTTCCATACGACCTGCCATCGTCCAACAGGCATTGAAGAAATGGAAACTGAAAGGAAGCCTGATCATTGAATGCAGGCAGAATCATATTGAAGAAATATTTAATACTATTAATGATTTATTTAATAATATTAAATAATGGTATAATTAATTAAAGTATTAATTTAATTATATTAATATCAACATCCGCCTTCCGATACGGTTTTCTTCTTCTTCCTGACAATATCCACGGGTTCACCGGGGACGGTTGCCGGTGTGACAGTCGCTTGTACGCTCTGGAAATACTGACTTGCGGCAAGCCTGATCATATACAGGTCAGGCTCTTCAGATGGGGCGGTTGAAGACGGTTCGACGGGTTGAAGGATGGTTTCGTACCAAGCATGAAGCCCTCCCTTAAGAACGCGTGCATTGTTCACTCCCAGCCTTGAACAGATAATCCATGCCTGATCGGCGGTTAGATTAGCATTTGAATAAGAGACAATCTCCACTCCTTCAATACTTAGCTGTCCCAGACTACCACTGTTGGATAGCTGTTCAACAGGTATACTCACCGCTCCCGGGAGGTTGAAACGCGCAAATTCTTCATCACCCCTGACATCGACCAGCCGAAGGGAAGGATCCTTCTCAATAATTCTTTCGGCTACTTCATCGGCTGAGATAAATCTCGACCGGTCATTGATTTTTTCCACCGGTGGTATGAATACCAGTACGAGGGCAAGCAGGATCAACAGTGCTGCATATATCAGATAGCGTTTGTTCATCGCATTAATCAAGGTCAACAGGTTTATTATTACGGGTGATGAAGAAGTATTTTATAATAGCCGGCTACTATTGCATGATCCTTGGTATACTCGGGATCCTGGCGTCATCGCTTTCGGATTCCTCACCTGCTGTTTGAAGCTTGATGAAAAGTATTTCAATATTGTACTTGTCGCGGGATTTATTCTTGCGCTGACAGTGGCTGTCTGCTGCATGCGCCGCAGGTGCATTTGTTCAAACATGAACAATCCCGAAGATCATAAAGAATAAGAGAATTACTGAATTTATTACGTAATTAACTCGTGAATTTATTACTGAGATAATTCAGTAATTTCGGAAGTGCAATCTCCTGATCTGTATTCTTGTTGCATTCTCCTTCGTATCCTGGTATACTTCCCGTATCTGATAGGAGATTATCCTGGATTACTGCATTAAAAACCTTTTACAAGGGCATAGTAAGCCTCGTTCCAACGGATCTGATTCTTGAAGTCCTGTATATTTGTATTCTCATTGATGAGCAGGAATTCCGTGCCTGTCATTTCGGCAAAGTCGAGCAGGTGTTCCGTAATAAGGTTCTGGCTGTAGCAGGTATGGTGAGCGCCACCGGCGTAGATCCATGCGGCGGCAGCCACCTTGAGGTTCGGTTTGGGATTCCACAGCACCCTGGCTGTAGGCAGCTTTGGCAGGGGCTGGGGCGGGTCGACGGCTGTAACCTCATTCACCAGTATTCTGAAGCGGTTTCCCATATCGAGCACCGACACATTGATTGCTTCGCCCGGTGCCGTGTTGAATATGAGCCGTACCGGAGCTTCCTTACCTCCGATGGACAGGGGGTGGATTTCACAGGTGGGCTTCCCTTTGGCCAGGGAAGAACAGATCTCCAGCATATGGGCGCCCAACACGCGCATCCCTTTGGGATCGAGGTGATAGGTATAGTCTTCCATGAATGAATTCCCACCGTGAAGGCCGCTGGCCATAACCTTCATTGTTCTGAGCATGGCTGCCATCTTCCAGTCACCCTCGGCACCGAAGCCGTAACCGTCGTTCATCAGCCGCTGGACTGCCAGGCCGGGCAGTTGTATCAGTCCGTGCAGGTTTTCAAACGTATCGGTAAATCCGCCAAACCCTCCGTCGGCAAGAAAATGCCGGAGGCCCAGCTCAATTCTTGCAGCCTCCCTCAGCGAACCGTGATGTTCACCCCCTTTCCTGAGTGATTTCGCCATGTTGTACTGATCCCCATATTCGGCTACCAGCCTGTCAATCTGCTTTTCGGTCACTTTTTGTACAAACTGCACCAGGTCGCCAACGGCAAATCCATTAACCGACCAGCCGAAATGCATCTGAGCTTCCACCTTATCACCTTCGGTCACCGCCACCTCACGCATGTTATCACCAAACCGGGCTATCTTCAGCGTCTGTGACTCGAGCCAACCGCAAGCAGCACGCATCCAGACAGCTATCCTTTCCTGCACCTCAGTATCCTTCCAGTGACCCACCACCACCTTGCGCTCCCTGCGCATACGGCTTACAATGAAGCCGAACTCACGGTCGCCGTGGGCCGACTGGTTCAGGTTCATGAAATCCATGTCGATTTCCGGCCAGGGAATATCCCTGTTAAACTGGGTATGGAGATGTAACATAGGCTTCTGCAGCAACCTGAGTCCGGCAATCCACATCTTTGCGGGTGAGAAAGTATGCATCCAGGTAATAATGCCAATGCACGTGGATGTGTTATTTGCCTCCTGGCATATCTTCAGGATCTCTTCCGTTGATTTCACAACCGGTTTGAAAATCACTTTTACAGGTATGATACGGGAAGTGTCGAGAGCCCTGGCAATATGTTCCGCGTTCTTTGCCACCTGTTTCAGCGTTTCCGGCCCGTACAGATGCTGGCTGCCTGTGACAAACCAGGCTTCAAAATTCTTCAGGTTCATGGCAGAATTATTTACTGTAAAAAATACATTTATTAATGTTATGATAAAAATAGAGAGAAGTTTACACACCTGCAACAATTCATTGAATATTTATCCGGTCATGGATATTTACAGGAGTGAAATAATATATAATGTTATGAATTAAGCGACAGAATCATTTAATTCGGTCTGTCGCATTCAGGAGATGAAAGGGATGCCAATCCGTGGGCCGTGCTGCTGATACTGGCTGTCATATATGTTGTTCTGGGGATCCTGGCAGCATATACAGGCTACCGGCTCGGGCGAAAAGCTTTGAAGGAAGAGAGCATTGCTCCCGAAACAGCATCGTATGACAAGGGCGAATTTTCGTTATCCTCCGAAGCCGGAAAATATTCCTTCTTTCTCTTAATCAGTCATGTACTGTTGATTGCCGCCGGCATGTACCTGATGAATACTCTCCTGCTTGGATGGGGTATGCTGTATGCCACCGCCTATGTCCCATTTTGCCTGCTGTACTATCCCGATGCGAGGAGAAGGTTGCGGAAACCGGGGCTATGGATCCAGCTGTTGCTGGTTGTTCTGCTGGCATCTTTCTTCATTGGTACCATGACAGATCCTTTGTCAGGAATTCAGAAAAGCGGAATTTTTAAAGGGCTTGAAATGTCATTCCGGGCGGTAATGATGCTCATGGGATTCTCCGCACTGAGCATAGAAATAAGAAACCCCCTGGTAAAAATGTTCCTGGTGCGAAAAGGATTTGAAAACCTGTACCTGTCCTTATCATTATCCTTTTCCGATTTGCCCGGGATGGTAAGAAACCTGTCCAGTCCCTCCTCGTTCCTGAGAAATCCTGTCCACACCCTGAATAATATGATCCGGCAGGCCGGTTACTGGCTTGATGAAATACACAGGCTGAGAGACAACGAAATGTCGTAGGGTATCCCTGTGCTTATTCTTTTTCTTCCTTCCTCCTGCAGCCAGCCATGATTTGCCAACCTGCCACAACAATGAAAAAGAGCACAAGGATAGAGGATGAAGCCAGTGATATCTTCTCCCCCGTATAGAATGAGTCGGGTTCAAACCTGAATTCAACCGTATGATGGCCGGCGGGCAGGATCATCCCTCTCAGTACATAATTGCACCGGAAATGAGGGAGGGCTTTTTCATCCACGAACGCTTTCCATCCCTTATCATAATAGATTTCGGAGAATACGGTAAGTGCATCAGCCCGGGAGGCATATTCATACACCAGACGGTTGGGTTGGTACGATACCAGGCGGATGGAGGCGGTTGTATCGCTTCCGCCAGTAAATCTTTGTATCTGTTGTTCAAACCGCCGGTCGACGATGGCCACCGATCGGGGTGAGAATGTGCCTAGAGCGGCTATTTCCTCATCCGCATTATCCACCCACCGTATGCTGTCGACAAACCATGCATTGCCAAGGGCTCCCGGATTCCGCCTTGCTTCCGGTTGATCGTTCTCGCCCGGAAAAATAAAATACCGGGTGTTCAGCATATCCAGCACCCCTTGATTGTTTTTACTGATGTGGTATTCGATCAGTTCCTGGTACCGTTTCATCTTGGCGCCATGATAGCCGCCAATGGACTTATGGAAATAGGAGGTGCTGGCATCATTGAAGGGGTCGACGGTAAGGTTGAATACCCGGAAATTCGGATCGGGATCATCCAGTATCTGCAGGTCGGCCTGTGTGGGTTTGAAGGGTTCGGTTACCTGTTTTCTGGAGTGAAAATTATCGTTGTTGAGGTACCTCCAGTTCACGGGCCACATATCGACCAGGATAAGTAGTGCCAACGCTCCGAGGAACAGGGGTTTTGATATTTTTTGCCGCACAAATATCCAGACCATGGCAGAGGCCAGGATGATGAATATAAATGAGCGGAGGGCATCCTGCCTGAGCAGGTCTTTCCGGTCTTCTCTGATAGCGTCGATAATGTATGCGGGCCATTTATTGGCCAGCAGCTGTTCATCCACGGGTGCGCTGAAGCTGAACAGCATGCCGGGAAAGAGGGTAAAGAAAAGGGTTATTCCTCCGGTGATCCCCAGGCTCCACTTCAGGGCTTTATTAAACTCCTGACGCGAACTTTCGCCGGAATACAATCGGGCAATCGCCAGTATACCCAGGAGAGGCAAGGTAAGCATAGGGATAACCAGGATCATGGACACGGTTCTGAACCTGTTGTAGCCGGGGAAGTAGTCAATAAACAGGTCGGAGAGGAAGGCGAAGTGTTTACCCCATGCGAGCATGATGGCCAGGAGGGTCAATGCGATCACCCACCATTTTATTCTTTTGTCGACGAGGAATATACCGAGGAAGAAAAGGAACACGACTATGGCCCCCATGTATACCGGGCCGGCAGTGTAGCGCTGTGGTCCCCAGTATGAGAGGGGCATTTGCTCAGCAATCTGCCGGGCGTTTGCCACACCGTTCTGTCGCAGTATCTCATAGGTTTTTGACCGGGTGCCAAGTCCTCCTGTTTCTCCTCCCATAAAGTTAGGGATCAGGAGGTTCATGGTCTCGGCCACCCCATAGCTGTAATCATTAAGGATATAATCGCGGTCGAGTCCGCCTGTTTTATTTGCCTGGTCAGCAGTCAGTTCGGATTTACCGCGCATTGAGTCCTTCCCGTATTCCAGCACCAGCAGGGTACTGGTGATATGCGACCCTATAGACAGTGCCAGGACGAGGAGAAGGATACCGACGGCTTTCAGGAATTGCATGATTTGCTTGTCATGCGCATGGTATATGAGTTCAACAACACCGATTCCCAGCACCAGCAGGGCAGTATAATAGGTTATCTGATAGTGGTTGGCGTTGATCTGCAGGGCAAGGAAGATGCCTGTCATGGCTGCTCCCAGCCAGAGATTTCTTCTGAGGGTGAGGTACACCCCGCCCACCAGGGGAGCCATATAGGCCAGGGCATGTGCCTTGGTATTGTGACCCACCGCCTCGATGATGAAGAAATAGGTAGAAAAGGCAAAGGCAATGGCTCCTACAATGCTCAGCCAGGGATCAACCCTGAAGGCCAGGAGAAGCATGTAAAAGCCGAGCAGGCTGAGGAACAGGTATTTCGCCGGAGTAACAAGCCCAAGCGCGATGAAACGGTCAATGTATCTGAACAGGTTGCTTTTATAAACAACACTGATCAGGTAAGCCGGCATACCGCCAAACAGTCTGTTTGTCCATAATGCCTCCTCCCCTGTTTCCTTCCGGAAATCCATGATCTCCTTCGCCACACCGGTGAACTGGACAGCATCGCTTTGCAACAGTCGTTTACCTTCCAGCAGAGGGGAGAAATAGGCCATGGTGATCACCAGGAATACGACGACAGCCACAAGATGAGGCAGAATTGCCCGGAAATTAAACGGTATATGCTTCATGATTAAGGGTGTTTCTCATTGGTTTTTTTCTCTTCCTTCACCTCTTCATACGGTATATATTCCCCTACATCTTCCTGTATTCTCTTCTTTTTTTCGCCCGTATGATGCAGTGTAACCTCCCCTTCTTTCTTCCTGTTGCGCCGCCCTTCATATTCATTTCTGACATCCTGAACACGCCGGATGTATCTGTTAATAATATACCGGTTTATAAGGGTGATGAGATAGTATACGGCAACGATAATTACTATTGTTCTGAGGATTCCCATGATGTTCATATGGTATGTACAGATCCTCCGGCGAAGGTAAGAAAAATCGTCCAACAGGTGGGGTGAGAGGGCATAAAAATGAAGAAGGCCGTCGCACGGACAGCCATCTTCTGTGTTGTTAAAAAACCAGTGGTTTATCGTTCATCCTTTTCTGCCGGCATCCGAACATGAAGTTCAGTCCGATGCGTGCATTAATGGAATTCAGTTTTGACGGGATGATCAGTCCATTAAGTTCGTCAAAATCATCGGTAGTGGCTTCAATTTTTGTCCAGCGCACTGGCACCTTGTCGATGACGGTATACACGTGCAAGGGGCCCAGCTTCAAAGCAAATCCCGCACCCAGGTTGTCATAGGTGCCGTTTAAAATATTATAGCTAGCGCTCAGGTTGAGAAACTTTGCCAGGAACAGGTTAGCCGAGAGGGAGAGCGATTGTCTGAGTCGAGCCCCGAAAAATTCCGTGCGCGATAGGAATCCCAGGCGCAACGTATTATTCAGATCATAGGAGGCTCCCAGATAGAGTTTGGGTGCCAGAAAGGTGAAATAGGCTTCCGCTTCATCATCAACATTGAACAAAGTCTTAATAGAATCCAGCAATGATTCAGCCTCATCTTCAAATTCCCAGTCACTGTCTTCCACCAGTCCGTCACTCAGATCGAAGCCTGTGAAGAGGAACTCGCCGTTCTGTTTGAAATTATAGGTATTGGAGCCCCAACGAATGAAACCCAAGTCGAGGAGGCTGGCAGAGAGTGCTACCTTATCGGTCAGTTTATACTCCATCCCAAGGTCAAGACCCATGCCGGGATTCTTAACATTCAGGATCGTTTTGACGATCTCATTATCAGGGATATCGCGGAATTCCACATTATCAATTTCCCCTTCTGACGTATAAGTCACATCAATAGGGGCTGAAACATTCAGAGTCAGTTGTGAGTGGAAGTTCAGATCAAAATTGTCAGGATCGGTATATAACCCGATATCAGGCACAGGGTTGGCAGTGGTAACGTTGGCCACACCGAGCAGCAGTTTGGGCCGGAATCCGAAGTAGAAATGCCTGGTTAACCTCCGGGATATTCCTATTCCGAATTCATGGTATGCGGAGGCATTCAGCCTCAGGGGGCTGAAATCGGCCTCTTTTCCGATAAATTCACCGTTTCCCTGAAGGACAATTGCCATCAGGTCGCGGGGGACGGCAATCCTGGCCGTTGTTTTTGTACTCAGGTCAATGGTGATATAGGAATTCTTCGCCCTGAACCCAAGGCTGAAGAGGCTCACGCTGGCATCGGCCGACTGGAGGTTGCTGATTTTCAGTTTATCAATAAACTCGCCAATATCATAAGAGGGATGGAGGATGGTGATCAGGGAATCGGATTGAGGGCCGCTCCCCGGAAATATCAGATCATATACATCGAAGCTGTTATTACCATAATTGACAAATACGGATGATGCGGCGGGTATCCCGAAATAAAAGTTACACAGGGGTTGCCTGGCCGGATTCAGAAAGTGTGCCTGGGGTACCGATTGCATATAGTACATCACGTTGGAATACTGCCCGAAAAGGCAGGTGCCAGCGATCAGAAATCCCGTGATCAGAAGGGATCTCCTGATGGATGCGATGAGTGTCATGTTCATTTGGATTTTCATGGTTGCATTAGTTATCTTCCTCTTCCAGTTCAACAGGGATATTAAATTCCGCCAGGATACCGATCTGGAAATCAACAGAATAGGTGGTCAGTATTTTCACATGCCGGGTTCCATCCCCGGTGGTATTCAGAGTAACCTTGATGATCATGCTGTTGGCATCGACCAGGTTTTGAAAAAACACACCGGTAAGGTCGATCTCTTCGTTGCTCTTTTTCACCTGTTCAACAATTCCCTGGTCGTTTACCTCCGCTGCTTCGAGCACATCAAACACAAGAGGATCCCCCACGGCGACCATGTTTACCGTATCGTAGGGTGTGATCTGAAACTGCAATCCCAGGGGAAACCAGTGTTGAACATTGAGGTAGATCTTTGAGAATTTGAGGTTTTCCGGATCAAAATCTCCGGGATCAATATCCACCTCAACCGTATCCTGTAAAGCAAGGTTAGAAGCTTTGAATTCGAGAGGCACTTCAAACTCGAGATCCACATCCATTCTGCTGCGGTTTGTAACAAAGTTGATGAGCCCAGGATCGTTGTCGGGATTAAGGGTAGCTGTTCCCGAATAGGTAATCTCCACCGGAGGAGGAAGAACCAGTATCTGCTCAATCTGTGTGTTGGTCTTGTCAAACACGAGAGAGTCATCCACAAACCGTTCTATGGTATCGGCAGGGAAGTCAATTCTGGAGGGGGGAGCAGCAAGGCTGATAATGGAATTGTCTTTAAACCTCGCATCCACGTTAATATCCAGCTCTGCGGGAACCCCGAACGAGTTTTTATATTTGAACTTGACCTTCGGATCAGCAAGCTCGAAGGTGCCGGTTATTTTATCAAGGATTTCATCTTCAATATTCATCGACGCCACATCAATGGATTCAATCCGGCTACCAATGTAACCTTCCGCATATTCAAACTGTATATTGCTAACGGTAAGTTCCATCTGCAACCCATCGGTTGAAGCAAAGGTCACCTGGTTGTTCGACGAACGAATCACTAACTCATATTTAAAAGGAATAATATTGTAGGCCTGATCCATGTCGGTTGTCAGGTCATGCAAGCTGTTATTCAATGAGATAGTACCGTTCTCGGGATTGCCCCCGTTAAAGGAAACGGTTCTGACAAACGTGGCGGGCTGGCCATCGACGGTTGACGCAGGAAGGCTGATAACCAGATCCACATCTTCCTCAATGCTTGAAGTCACAGTATAATTGATCTGTGCTGTTTTGAACTTTATTTTGTAGAGTTGCTCTGTGGTTAACTCAAGGTCCACGGTATTGGAATCGAAGTCAAACCGCTGATCAGGAATGACAGCCGTACCCGACGACACCATTACGTTGCTGGCGGTGAAGGTACAGCCGATGTACTGGGTTGCCTCGACAGGCACAGACCCGGCACTTCCGGGACTGCTGATCTGCGTAATCTCGGTATTATACTGGTTGGTAAGTGCCATACCGGCAAGATCAACGGATTGAAAAGCCGTACCTCCGTTGGCAGCAATATCATTAAAGGTGAGATTGCCAATAGTGGTATTGTTACTATCAAATAGACGAAGGGTGAGTGAAACGACGACCGGGAGTTGATTAGTGACAGTGACACCCAGGGTCCCTGATGCAATGTTTATGAAGGTATAATCCGTAAATGGATTCATGGGATGAGATCCACCGGCCTGCGCGGGACTGATGGCAGGAAATACACTCGTTGTACCGAACAGTGATTGTATATTAGACCGTGTGGGTTCAGTAAAGGAATTACTGATCTCCTGCAGGGTAATATTTTTGCTCTCAGTGAAGTCGGAGAGAAGAAGCTGCCCCACGGTAAAATCAACCACCTTTGGCCCGCTCTCCGGCAGCACGGCCGGAATCTCCACAATATCATTCACATCAAGGGCAATGATGGAGTCTTCGAGCAATACAACAGAGATGGACTTATCCGGATGAAACACGAGCGTGTCGGTGGGGTTAATGGCATCTCCCAGGTTAAAGCTTCCCCTGGCAATCTTGAGGGCAACGTTCGGGTTCACCTCGGCTTCCTTTGACAAGGTATCGAGATTGTAAGTGTCTTTAACACAGGAGGAAATAAATAGCAGAACGGACATGATCGTCACGACCGTCAGATAAACCTTGGATTTCATGGTACGAACATTATGGGTAATATTTTTATTCTACGGTATAATTAAGTAAAAAGTTATCATGATTACCGACAATCAGGTTAAAGGTATTGCCGGTGCGCTTAAGTTTCCCGATAGAAAAACGGGTTCTCCCCTGAAGGGGAAATCCACTGTAAAGTTTCCCGTTATTATTGATGAGGAATATCCTGTTCTCCCCTGGCATTACAACGCCGATTTTCAGGTTGTTATATGAAAACTGGTAAATATCGGGCGGTTCGGTTATTGCGCCTGTGAATTCAATTGAAAATAGGAGGGTTTTGTTTCTACGGTACACTTCCAGCCTGTTACCATCGGCGAATATATACTCTTTCGATCCGTCACCGTTCAGGTCGACATAGTTGAAATAATGACTGGGAGAAAATTTATTAATCTCCGCTGTTTCGATATTCCCTGAAAAATTGATGAAATACACCTTTCCTGTTTCATCGGTAGTCACCAGGCGTGCAGGTGCATTTTTCGGTTGCTCAAGGATAAAGTTGTTGTACATTGACCTGACGAATCGATCCCGCACTGTGATCCTGGGATTTCCCCGGCGGTCAAGAATGTAACATTTCATCCTGTCGGCGAACACGATATAGTCCTTATCACCGATCCTATAATGGTTCACCGGTAGTGTAACGACGTGTTCTGTCCCGGTAAACCGCCAGTCTTTCAGCAAGTTCCCTTCCTTGTTATATACATATATATTTTTATCGGCGCAGGCAACGAAGATCCGGTAGTCTTTGTTTTTCTCATAATCGAACAAAGAGATACCATTCGTGGCAGCAGCCCTGAGGATGAGCGGATACCGTTCCACGTTATTCCCGTTTCTGTCAATCAGGTGAATGTTATTCCTGGTGCTGAAAAGGAGCTGGTATTTATTATTGCCATAGTAGTCAATCTGGTATATTTCACTGATGATGGGTTCCGCCAGGCGAATTTTCCACAGAACCCTGCCGGCTGCATTGATGAGATAGGCCTGGTATTTCATATCCTGTACAAAAATCTCTTTCTCTCCGGTATTATGGTTTTCCACAAACTGGGGTTTTGTCAGGACTACGGTATCGAGCAGGCTTTCCCACAAGGTTTTGGCTTCTTCCGTGTAAACCGGGCTGTACTTCAGAAAGAGATTATTGTAAAGCCTTCCGCTGTCGGCACTGAATTGACAGCCGATGCCCCGGACTTTACGGAACACGTCCCTGTACTGAAGAAACCCTTTAGAGAGATCACCGGTAAGGTATTTCAATACCAGTTTCTCCGCATGAGGCAGATTGGCATAAAAATAGAAATTGTATTCGGAGGAAAGGTATTCGGATATTTCTTTGTACGATAATTCGTTGATCAGGGTGCGGTTCAGTATATTATCATGCACGAATTCCCTCAGGGCTTTTGGTGTATTCCCAAAGATCAGATAGTTGTCGTACACGGTGGCAAATGGATACCCTGGTCCCTTGAATATTTCCCCGAACAGGGCTGCCGGCAGGTAGCGAACCGGTAGGCGGTAAACCGATAACTGTGTCTCTTCATCAATCATCTCTCTCACCATAGCCGGGCCGGGATCTTTTGACGAAGCGCTCCCGGTGAATACCCTGAGCTTCTCCTCTGCCAGGCTTTTACTACCTGTTTTAATGATAACATAACTGTTTTCCTTCTCATCCAGGTCTTCGTTGTGTGTGACCAGGCTACAAACCTCATGTTCAACCAGTGGATAAAACAGGGTTTCTATATCCGTTGATGTTCTGAGGTTGATATCATCCACGAGTGCCAGGCGCCTGCCCGGGTTGCCTGTTGCCCGCAGGTAGCGGTTCAAACGGGTCATATACTCGGATGCGGAACCGAAAGCCAGGCTGATGAAGGCAGTGGTATTGGCAGGCAACACTTCTCCAATGGTAAATTTCCGGGGGGTCATGCCTGAAAACACCTCCAGCAGGCGGGGTACTGAATCACTGACGGTTGTAAATCCATTCATCAGGATGGCATCACTCTTGAGATTAATATCGAGGGCCGACCATTGGGCCATTGTTGCGACCTGACGGACATAATCCCTGTGATCCTCATGAAACAGGTGCAGCAAAAAACCGGTGATATTATTATACCTGAAGAACAGGTTGGCAGGAACATTTTTCCCTGCTGTCATCTCAATCTTCCTGAAATCCTCATTGTTTACCAGGTTCGTCTCTCCTTCCAGCTGGCGAAGTGATCGTATCATCAGTTCCCTGGAACTGCTAAGCAGGAAGGCATTTTTCAGAAACACCATGAACAGTTTCGACCGGGCTGAAGACACTTCTACCATCTTTTTCCCTTCAAATATCATTTTCCCGGTTTTCAAACCGGGACAGGACGAAGCCAGGAATTCACAAAACTTCTTTTCATTGACATTCCGTGATACGGAGGCAATGAGGAAATAATCATATCCCTTGACCTTGTTCTGATGGATGGAGAAAGCAATGTTATGAGAGCCGGTAATTTCTTCCATTATAGTATTCTGCCCTGCCAGTGAATCCATCAGCAGAAACAACTGATCAATGCTATTCAAGGCAGGTATGGCAAGGATCTCAAGCCACACCTCATTTTCTTTGTGAAGAGTGTTGACCAGGTTGCGGAACTCATGCGTCTCAATAAACAGGGCAGCATCGGCAGGGATGGCTTTTTTTATGTCATCCACCTGGCTGAACCGCGCCGGCCGTATGATAAAGAACAATACAACCAGTACCACGAAAACGAAACCGGAAAGGTAAATTGTATACCTGTTCATAAGCCCGGATTAAAAGATATGAGAGCGCGGATAAAAATAAAGATTTATATCAACCACATAAATATTATTTAATTAACAACTCCAGTGTTTTTCAAACATATGCCCTAAAAATCAAATATTATAATCCTGTCTGCGGAAAAATTTCCTGCGTTTTTTATATTTGACAAACTTTCATCGGGTATGTTCCGGGTATTAATTGCCGGTATATTATTGGGCTTTTTTTCATGTTCTCTTGCAGGGCAGGAGGTGAAGGTATACAGCAAGGTTACCGGCAAACCGGTTGAGAATGTAGCCTTGTTCAACCGGTCACGAACGATCGTTCAAAACACGAACGATGAAGGGATCGTATCGGTTCACCACTTTGCCGACGATGATACGATCTATTTCCAGCACACGGCCTTTGAACCTGTTGCCTTTACAAAAGCTTATCTGCAGGAAGCAAATCATGCTGTTTACCTGGAAAGGAGGATCATGATGCTGGATGAGTTTGTTGTCTCCGCGCACAAGTGGGAGCAGGACAAACGTGAGGTGCCCGTCAGGATCAACACCATACATCTGGAAGAGGTAAAGCTGGGCAATCCGCAGACTGCGGCTGATCTGCTGGGCATCTCGGGTGAGGTGTTCATACAAAAAAGCCAGATGGGTGGCGGAAGTCCCATGATCAGGGGATTTGCGGCCAATTCAGTCCTGCTCGTGGTTGACGGGGTGAGGATGAACAATGCCATCTATCGGAGCGGCAACCTTCAGAATGTATTGTCACTTGATCCTCACACCATCGAGTCGTCTGAAATAATATTCGGTCCGGGATCAGTGATCTATGGCAGTGATGCCATGGGGGGTGTGATGGATTTTCATACCGGGAAACCGCTGCTGGCCACCTCACAAAAGAACCTGTTCACACTGAACGCCCTGGTACGTTACTCCTCAGCCAACAGGGAAAAAACGGCACATCTGGATATTAACACCGGCTTCAGGAACTGGGGATTGCTGACCAGCTTTTCATACAGCGACTATGATGACCTGAAAATGGGAAGCAGGAAAAACAAGTCGTACACCCGGCAGGAATATGTGGCCCGCATCAACGGTGTTGATTCGATCATCAGGAATCCTGACCCGGATGTTCAGCGGTACTCCGCCTATGACCAGGTTAACCTCATGCAAAAAATACGGTATAAACCCAATGAGAATTTTGACTTGTTGTATACATTCCAGTATTCCAGGTTGTCGGATGTACCGCGTTATGACCGCCTCATCCAATACAGGAACAACATCCTGCGGTATGCGGAATGGTATTATGGCCCGCAAAAATGGGTATTGAATTCACTCATGCTCGAGACCGGCAAACCGACGACATTATACGATGACCTGAGAATTATTCTTGCTCAGCAGGTGTATGAAGAAAGCCGGCACGACAGAAAGTACAGGGAAGATGTTATCAGGCACCGTACCGAGAAGGTGGGTATCATGAGTATCAACATCGACCTCACAAAGAAAACGACGAGAGGGGCATCACTATTCTATGGCTTTGAAACAGTACTTAACAACGTGCAGTCAACGGCCTGTTCCAGCGACCTTACTACCGGTATCAACTCTCCCCTTGACACCCGTTACCCCGACGGGACCAATCATTACACCACGGCAGCCGGATATCTCTCCCTGAAGAAAAGTTTTTCAGAAAAGATCACGGTTCAGGCAGGGGGCCGGTACAGTTACATCAATCTGTTCTCCACCATTGAAGACACCTCATTTTTTCATCTGCCTTTTACCCGTATAGAGCTGAGCAACGGGGCATTGAACGGTTCGCTGGGACTGGTATACCTGCCGTCGCTCAACTGGCAGGTAAACCTGAATGCTTCATCAGGGTTCCGTGCTCCTAACCTCGATGATGTGGGAAAAATATTTGAGTCAGAACCGGGGAACGTGGTGGTCCCGAACAGGAACCTTCGCCCGGAATATATTTATAACCTTGATCTGGGGCTGGTGAAAAAATTCAAAGACCTCGTAAGGGTTGAACTTACAGGTTTTTATTCCCTTCTCACCAACGTTATGGTACGGCGCGATTTTCTTTTTAATGGCCACGATTCCATTATCTATGACGGGGAGCTCAGCAAGGTCGAAGCCGTTGTAAACGAGGACCGCGCTATCCTCTACGGTGCCAGCTTCTCCTTACTGGCGTATGTCACTCCCAGGATCACGTTCCGATCTAGCCTGTCATACACCTTCGGGGAAACAGCTGAAAAGATTCCCATGACACACATAGCTCCCCTGTTTGGACGTACACACCTGATGTATAAAAAAGGTGGACTCACCATGGATTTCTTCGCGGAATACAACGGGGAAAAACCTTTTAAACTATTCGATCCGGCTGAGATCGCCCAACCGGAGATCTATGCTACGGATAAGAATGGCAATCCATACTCCCCCTCCTGGTATACCCTGAATATCAGGACATCCTATGTTGTAAAAAAATGGTGTGAACTGGGTATCGGGGTGGAAAATATTCTCGACCACCGGTATCGACCATTTTCCTCAGGTATCGTTGCTCCGGGAAGAAATTTTATTCTCAGCCTTCGCTTGTTGAAATGATCACCGGCTGGATATCCTGTCATGAATTTACTTAACTTTCCGTCATCGGTTTATACGAAGGTTACAATCATCACCCTGCAATGAAAAAACAGCTGCCCCTGTCTGTCATTGTCTTTCTTCTTATTACGGTCATACTTTTTTTTACTTCCCCGGAAGTGTTGGTGGCCGAGACGCAGCAGGGTTTCTATATTGAGAAGCCCACGCGGCAGGGTGTTCTCAATTTTGCCGGTGATGACCAGTACCAATCGGTAACACTGCGATTGGAAAAACCAGTCAGAATACGGGTACTTGACAGCCTGGGGCAACCCGTGGCCAACTACCCTGTGTATTTCAAGGTGGCCACCACCCCGGCCGATGCCAGAAATTATGCGCTGCAGCACGAGGTGATATTGACTGATTCCCTGGGTATTGCCGAAACATATTTCACCTTGGGCAATAAGGATGGTTTGTATACCATATCAGCCGAGATCAAGGGAATACACAAGAACGCTGTTGAGGTGTTCCGCATCACGGGACGAAAATCAAACTGGGTATTCTTTCTCGTGATAGGTCTGTGCGGTGGTCTTGTCCTGTTTTTCCTTGGCTTGGCCATGCTGAGTGAAGGACTCACGCAAGCGGCCGGCCGGGGCATGCGTTCAATCATTGGCAGTATAACAAAGAACCGGCTGGTGGCCGTTGGTGTGGGCGCCCTGTTTACCGTGGTTGTACAGAGCAGCAGCGCCACCACCGTGATGCTGGTGAGCATGGTACATTCCGGATTGATGACATTTACCCAGTCGCTCGGGATCATCCTCGGCGCTGACATCGGTACAACCATTACTACTCAGCTCATTGCATTTAAGCTGACCGATTATTCACTTCTCCTCGTTGCCATAGGATTTATTTTCGATTTCTTCTTCAAGGGAGAAAAGATCAGGCTGGTGGGAAAAGCCATCATGGGTGCAGGATTGATTTTTTACGGAATGTTCGTCATGTCAGAATCGATGTACCCACTTCGTTCCTATGAACCCTTCCTTGAACTGCTGACGAAGCTGGAAAATCCGGTGACCGGTATTCTCGTGGGATTTGCCATTACCGCCCTGATCCAAAGCAGCGGTGCATTTATCGGTATTGTCATTGTACTGTCGATGCAGGGGCTGGTCAGCCTCGAAGCAGCCATACCTTTGCTTTTCGGCGCAAATATCGGCACAGCCATCACCGCCATCCTGGCCAGTCTTAAAGCCGATAACGAGGCTCGCAAGGTGGCACTGGCACATACAGTGTTCAAAGTCATCGGCGTGATCATCTTCGTGGGTTGGATACCCCAGTTTGCCGACATTATCGAGAACATATCACCCAAGGGTAGTCCTGATGCAGAAGGACTTGCCCTGTTGTCGCAAATCGTGCCCCGACAGATTGCCAATGCACACACCGTCTTCAATGTTACCTTAACAGTGCTTGCCCTGCCGTTCACCAACCTGTTCGCCCGGGCGATGGAATATTTCATTCCCAAAACCATCCACGAGGAAGAAGAACAGGTCAAACCCAAATTTCTTGATAACACCGTTATCGGAACCCCACCTCTTGCCTTAAGCCTGGCCAAACAGGAAATACTCCGGATGACCCACTTCACACAGGAAATGATCGATGATATTCTCCTTGTCTTTTTTACCAAGGAAAAATACCTGCTTGAGAACATTGAGGATATGGAGAATAAGATCAACCTTCTAAGTGAAGAAATACTTCGTTACATCACCCGTACCATGGCCCACGATTCCACTGAAAAAAGCCTGAATGAATCGTTCCAGATGATGTATACGGTGAAGGAGTTTGAACAGATCGCCGATATTGTGGCAAAAAATCTCGCTTCAAAAGCCGGCGAATGGATTGACAAGGACCAGGAATTTTCGGAATCGGGCCGGAGAGAAATCATCCGTTACCATGAAAAGGTACAAAAACAGGTCAGCCGGGCCATAGAAGTGTTTCGTGATGTCAACCTCGAGAAGGCCAAGAGCATGAAAGGTAAATACAAGGAATATAAGAGCATGGCCATGGAACTTGAGAAACAGCATTACCTGAGACTGAAAGCCCAGATAAAAGAATCCATGGGGAGCAGTGAATACCATCTTGATATCATTGACATGCTTCAGATCATCACCAGGCATGCAACCAATGTAGCCAGAATACTTATCCAGTGGAGTGAAAAAAGCGATAAGGAAAATTATGCATAGCGCCGGCCCGGTTCCCTTTATACTAACTGCAATACTGGGGTTTTCTTTTTACCTTTACGGCTCATTTCACGAAGAAGAATGATTGCTTTCGGACCCATACCAACCCGACGACTGGGATACAGCTTGGGAATCAATAACATACCCCCCAAGTATTGCTCCTATTCATGTGTCTATTGCCAGGTGGGCAAGGCTGTCAGGATGGATATTCAAAGAAAAGAATTCTATTCCCCGCAGGAAATCGCTGACCAGGTGACGGAGAAAGTGCGGCTGGCAAAAAGAAACAATGGACGGATCGATTACCTTTCATTCGTGCCGGATGGTGAGCCAACGCTTGATCTGAACCTGGGAGCAACCATACAGAAACTGAAAAGCCTTGATATCCCTGTTGCTGTCATCACGAACGGATCGTTGCTCTGGAGAGAGGATGTACAACAGGAGCTGATGGATGTCAACTGGATCAGCGTGAAGGTGGATGCCCATACCATACCGGTATGGAAGAGGGTGAACCACCCGGTCAAAACACTGGATTACCCGGTGATGCTGTCAGGGATAGGGGCGTTCAGGAAACAATTCAGGGGAAAATTCACTACCGAGACCATGCTGGTAAAGGGTCTGAACGACTCGGAAAACGAGATCAATGCCATCGCCCGCTTTATTGCAGGTGTGGGGCCTGATACTGCTTACCTGGCCATTCCTACCAGGCCGCCGGCCGTGAAAAGTGTCAGACCACCGGATGAGAAACAACTGACAAAAGCATACCAGATCTTCAGTACAAGGATTAACCATGTAGAGCTACTTACCGGATATGCTTCAGCAGGATTTGGCACTACAGGCAATACCGCTGAAGATATCCTGTCTATCGCATCCGTTCACCCTATCCGGGAAGATGGAATGCAGGCCATCCTCGATAAGGCAGGCCATGGCTGGTCACTGGTAGAGGAACTGGTAAAAAACAGGAACCTGGTGGAAACCCGCTACAGGGGACAACGTTTTTTTGTCAGGAAAATAATATAATAGCGTAAACACAGAGAATTTATTTATTCCTTATGGGTACCACAAACCTTCCTGCAACGACCGATGCAAACATTTCATGTAACCATAACATTCCTTTTGTGTTAGCCAATGCCGCGAAAATATAAACCCATAGTCGTTTCAGATAAGAAAACAAAAAAGGAATTCCTTCAGTTCCCTGTACGGTTATATGCCCATGAAAAAGCCTGGATAAGGCCGCTTGACGAGGATATTGAAAAGGTATTTGATCCCCGGAAAAACGATTATTTCGCCGGAGGTGAGGCGATCCGCTGGATCCTTATCGACGGTGTAGGCCAAACGGTCGGCAGGGTGGCAGCTTTCTGTCACCATGAAACCGCCCTAAAAGATGAACAACCTACGGGTGGTATGGGATTTTTTGAATGCCTGGACGACCATGATGCCGCGTTTCTGCTGTTCGACACCTGTAAACAGTGGCTGAGTGAAAGAAACATGGAAGCCATGGACGGGCCAGTAAATTTCGGCGACCGTCATACCTTCTGGGGACTCCTGGTAGATGGATTCAGCGAACAGAGCTATTGCATACCCTATAACTTCCCTTACTACCGGAACTTGTTTGAGGATTATGGCTTCATCAATTATTACAACCAGTTCACATACCACCGGCGGCTCGTTGAGGAAGGATTAAGCAGCACAATGAAAGCGAAGGCTGAAAGAATCTTCGGAAATCCTTCCTATAGGTTCGAACATATCGACAAGAAAAAACTGGAACAGGTAAAACATGAATTCAGGAGTGTCTATAATAGAGCTTGGGCGAAATTCCCGGGAGTGGTGGAGCTTACGGAAGAATATACCGATGCCATGGTCAACAGTATCAAACCCATTCTCGATGATCGCCTGGTATGGTTTGGTTATTATAACGACGAACCCATCGCTTTCTTCATCGGTTTACCGGAGATAAACCAGGTTATAAGATATCTTAATGGCCGAATGGATCTGATCGGTATGATGAAATTTCTGTATCATCTAAAAATACGAAGATCCGTCACAAAGATTGTTGCTTTTCTTTTTGGTGTGGTTCCTGAGCACCAGGGCAAGGGGATAGAATCAGCCCTGGTCATTGCATGGTCAAGGATGGCTTTACGAGAGGGATTTCCTTACAAAGAGTTGGAACTCAATTGGATAGGAGATTATAATCTTCCCATGATTCATCTGGTAAGTCAAATTGGCTGCACCAGAGTGAAAACGCATGCGACTTACCGGTATTTATTTGATCGCAGAAAGGAATTTACCAGGGCACGGCTGTCCTTCTGACAGGTTTTGGCATCATTTTTGTACTTGGTTTAGTACCGTCAACAAGCCATCATATACTTGAAACACCGTTTTCAGGGCAGCCAGGTAGAACACCTGGCTTTTTTTATGGAAAGGTAGCCGCCCGGGATCAGAAGGATTTAAAACCAATGATTTCGCGCACCTCACGCATGGTTTTGCCAGCGCTAGCCCGTGCCTTTTCACTCCCATCCTTCACTACTTTCCTCAGGTATTTTTCATCAGCCCTGATCTCCAGAATACGCTTCCGGATAGGTTCCGTTACTTTTATGATATCCTCGGCCAGCTGTTTCTTCATCTCACCATAACTAATTGTACAGCGGTTATAGGTCTCCTCAAAATGCTGTACTGTATCTGCCGATGAGACAACCCTCAACAGGGTAAACAGGTTTTGTACTGCATCAGACTTTGGCTGTCAGGGCTTCACTGGGCCTGTATCGGTCACTGCTTTCATCACCTTTTTCCTGATCGTGGCAGGATCATCGATCAGGAAAATACCGTTTCCCTCCGATTTTCCCATTTTACCTGATCCATCCAATCCGGGTATTTTAATAAGATCCGCTCCAAAATTATAGGCTACCGGTTCAGGAAAACAGTTTACCTTATACATATGATTAAACCGGCGGGCAAAGCGTCGGGTCATCTCCAGGTTCTGTTCCTGATCCTTGCCCACCGGCACTTTGCTGGCCTTGTGAATAATGATATCGGCAGCCATGAGCACCGGATAGGTGAGCAAGCCCGCATTGATATTATTGGGATACTTCCTCACCATGTCCTTGAAGGAGGTAGTCCTCTCAAGCTCCCCAATGTATGCATTCATGTTCAATAATACATACAACTCGGGTACTTCGGGTACATCGCTCTGGAGGAAGAGAGTTGCAGTTTCAGGATCAATGCCTGCCGCCAGAAATTCGGCCAGCACCTGCCGTACACTCCCGTGCAGGTCAACAGGAGTAGGATGAGTGGTCAGCGAATGGTAATCGGCAATAAAAAAATAACAGCGGTTCTCATACTGCATCTTGATAAAATTTCTCAATGCACCATAATAATTTCCCAGATGAAGATTACCGGTTGACCTTATTCCACTAACCACTGTGTCCATTCCGAATGATTGGTTAAAGCTGTAAAACAATGCAAAGCTATAAAATGTATTCAAAAAACCGTACTTTTGCCACTGAGCCGGTCAATTGACCACAGTATTCCTTCGGATTCCGCCGGGCTTCCAGGTTACGGATGTGCGTGAGCCGGATACACAGAGAATATCCGGCAGATCACCAGATTCTGGTAATGATGATGACGCCGGTTCCATCCGGGGAACAACCAGGAACGGTGAACCGGGAAGGTCTGAACATAATGATGTACGATGAACACGACAAGACAGAATAAGGTGTCGCGCCTGTTGCAGAAAGAACTGGGAATGATGTTCCAGCGGGAGTCTGGCAATGTATTCCTTGGGCAGATGATCACGGTAACCACCGTCAGGATAACACCTGACCTGGCCATTGCCAGGATATATGTAAGTATTTTCCCGGCAAAGAACAAGAACGATATCCTTGAACTAATCCGTGAAAAGACCAGTTTCATCCGTGGCGAGGTGGGAAGAAAAATCAAAAGCCAGCTGCGAATAATACCTGAACTCCAGTTTTTTATGGATGACAGCCTCGACTATGTCGAAAAAATAGAAACCCTCCTTAAATCCTAATGGTTGTTGCCCCATGCAATATGACCTGGTGAAGAAAACACTTGGTGCGCTGTTCAGCAAAGGCCCTGCATCAAGGAAACTGTTTTTCAGAATCCTTAATATCCTTCTCCTCCGTTCCTGGTATGTCAGACGGGAATTAAAAAGATGGAGCAGGACCATGCCCGGTTTATGCCATATCCTTGACGCGGGAACAGGATTTGGCCAGTACAGCTATTTCCTTTCCCGACTGTCCGGGGCATACCATATTAAAGCAGTGGATATATCCGGTGATCATATCAATGACTGCCGCAGGTTTTTTGAATCCATAGGTAGGACCCATCAGGTGGATTGCAGTACAGCCGACCTGGTTCAGTTTGCCGATCCCCATGCTTACGATTTGATCCTGTGTGTTGACGTGATGGAACATATCGCGGAAGATGAACAGGTGCTCCGCAATTTCTTCCTGTCCCTCAGGGAAAAGGGGACTCTCATCCTCACCACACCGTCCGACAAGGGAGGATCGGATGCACATGATAAAGATGACCGTTCCTTCATCTCCGAACATGTGAGGAACGGATACAGTATAGCTGAAATGCAGTCAAAACTGCAGAAGGCAGGATTCAAAGAAATGCGTTGCATGTATACCTATGGACGGGCAGGAAACCTTGCATGGAAACTGACGGTAAAATACCCGGTCCTGGCATTGCATAATAGCAAATCATTCCTGCTTCTCTTACCTCTGTATTATTTATTAACATATCCTATAGGCTTGTTATTAAACATGTTAGATATAACTTTTCAACAAAATTCCGGTACCGGCCTGATGGTAAAGGCGTGGAAATGATATATATTTTTCCGGAATTTTTTTTGTTTTATCCATAAACCAAAGGCCTTTGTAGTTTAATTGAAAGAATAATCGCGGGTCATAATCACGGTCCGTGAGAGGTACCGGTTAAAGTCCTGGTCAGAGGCCTTTTCTTTTGTCATCCCTCCACTGTATATTTGTAATTTTAACACCAGCATTGAACGTTCCATTTTACATAGCCAGGCGTTACCTTTTTGCGAAGAAATCGCAGAATGTGATCAATTTGATTTCGGCTATCTCGGTCATCGGTGTTACCGTTGGTACGATGGCTCTGATTGTCGTGCTTTCCGTATTCAACGGGTTTGACAACCTGGTACGGTCGTTGTTCAATTCCTTCGATCCTGATCTGAAAGTTACCCTTGCTGAAGGAAAGACCTTCTCATCCGAAAACGAAAAGGTGATGAAGATCAGAACCATGCCCGGGGTGATGTATGCATGTGAAACATTGGAGGAGAACGCCCTGTTGAGGTATGGCGACAAACAATATATAGCCACGGTGAAAGGGGTGGGCGATGAGTTCATACGTATGAGCGGTATCGATTCCATGATCATTGACGGACGCTTTGTCTTGCGTGAAAAGAATGTCCCCTGTGCAGTGGTCGGACAGGGCATCGCCAACTTTCTGTCCATCGGCCTCACATTTATTACCCCGATCCAGGTCTATGTACCCAGGCGAACCGGTGAAGTGAGTTTAAATCCCGAGCAGGCCTTTACCAGGCGATACCTCTATCCGTCCGGTATTTTTGCCATCCAGCAGGATTTTGATTCGAAATATATGATTGTCCCCATCGAATTTGCCAGGGATCTGCTGGATTTTCACGACGAGATCAGTGCGCTGGAGATCAAGCTGTCACCCGGCAGTGACCGGGATAATTTACAGGCAGACATACAGCGTTGGCTGGGAAGCGAATTTGTTGTCAAAAACCGTTACCAGCAGCAGGAACTGCTCTACCGTATAATGAAAACCGAGAAATGGGCCATCTTCCTCATCCTTGCATTCATACTGACCATTGCCTCCTTCAATATCATTGGTTCTCTTACCATGCTGATACTTGACAAGAAAAAAGACATCAGTACCCTCCGGAGCCTGGGAACCGACCTGAAACTAACAAGGAAGATCTTCATGACCGAAGGATGGATGATTTCCGTCATTGGTGCTCTCACAGGGTTGGCGCTGGGAAGCCTTATATGCTGGATTCAACAGACATTCGGAATCATTAAACTGCCGGGCAGTGGTTCGTTCGTCATCGACACCTATCCGGTGAGTATGGAACTGCCCGACTTTATCTTCGTCCTTCTTGCTGTCCTCACCATAGGCTTCGTGGCTTCATGGTACCCCGTGAGGTACATCACCCGGAGATATCTCAGCTAGGATCCCCCCTGTGTCTGTAAGGTAGTCGTGCAAAAACAAAAGGCATTTTTCTTTTATACAAATTCTTCTGACCTTTGCATACGGTTTAAAAAGCGGCCTGTTCGTCCGGCCTTCGGTTTAATAAACATACTCAATGAAGAGAACACTGTTCCATTGTATTCTTGCCTTAGCCACCGTATTCTCATTACCGGGGTGTGGTGGTGAGGCCATAAGTAAATCGAGGATCATTGGTCATGACAAATTTGTTTCCATCCTGAAGGATATTCACCTGACCAATTCCTACCTTGCTGCCCATCCTACCGATTCCAACCTGTATTATCTTGACTCGATAGGCCTCTACCAACCAATACTGAAAAAATACGGGGTTAGTACAAAGAAATTTGAAATTACGGTTGAATATTACTCCAGGTATCCCGAAAAACTGGAAGAGGTATATGAACTGATACTTAAAGATTTTACAAAGGCTGAAGCGGCACTGAAAGTCGTCCCTGCAACCCCGGCAACACCATCAGCCAAAAACCTGTGGAATCAAAAAACCAAATGGATACTCCCCCGCGACGGTAAAAAAACAAAAATTGAGTTTAATATACCCCTTGCCGGTATCGGTATGTATACGATCAACGTGAAACTGAGAGTCCTTCCTTCCGACCAGTCGGTCAATCCAAGATTATCCGTATATTTCTGGCAGCATGACGGTACAGCCACCGGGCGCAGGGATTTTTTCAACGATATGCAGTATGCCAAAGATACCGTGATGCGAACCTATTCCGTAAACAAGTTCCTTACCACACCATCGTTCTCCCATCTCAGGGGATGTATCCTTGACAATGACTCATTGCCCGGCGACTGGTCAAAATTTGTAACGGTGGATGATATTTCAATAACATATCAAATATCACAGGAAGATCTGGTGCCTGAATAATAACCGTTGGAAACAGAATCCGGAGACGAACCGGATTACTTGCCGAATCCCTTTTCAACCAGGAATTTTACTGCATCATGGTCATACTGCAGGATATGAAGCTCAAACCATTCACGCAGGTATTTATATAAACTAACGCATACATCTTCTTTGCCCGCCGCATAGTCATCCTGAAACTCGCCGATGCGGTCTATAAATTGCTTGTGGGATTCCTTATGCTGCTGAAAACCAGGAAACCTGTAGTTCTTGAAATAGATCTCCTCCTGCAGCAGATGATGCTCGGCATAATTCAATAAGGCAAAGAATATTTCCGATATTTTTTCTTTGCAGGGATCACTGATAAGAATCGAGTAAAGATTATTCAGTATCCCCACGAACTTTTTATGGTGTTCATCAATGACAGGAACATGAACCATGTATTCTTCCTTCCATGCTATCGGACCTGATTTCTTCATACCAGCCATAATACCCTATTTCCTTCACTGATTCCAGTATACAAAATTACATGGCCGGTACCCGTATACAATGATAATTATCATGGAAGAAAATGACGAATATCCAGCGTTTATGCGCATTTGCTCAAAATGACCATGCATCGAACCGACGGGATTATATCAAATGAACTATCTTTGAGAAAAAAGGTAACGATTCCTGGGGAGACCATTAAACATATTGATCTGTCCGCTGAACTGGGGACTGGGTCATGCTTCACGGATGGTCCCGGTCATCCACGCGTTCAGGAAAAGGGGGCATCGTGTCATACTGGCTGCCGACCGGCTGCCCCTTGAACTGCTCAGGAGAGAATTTCCATCCCTGGAATGGATCCGGTTTCCCTCGCCCAGGGTGTGGTACCCGCGAAAACTTCATCTGATCCTGTTTCTTATTCTTTACCTCCCGGTGTTGGCAGGCAGCATGGTGTACGAACACTTCAAACTGAAAAAACTGATAAAAAAATTTAATATCCATCTGGTAATATCCGACAACCGTTACGGACTCTGGACCCGGAAGTTACCTTGCATCATTGTCACCCATCAGATGATGCTGAAACTGCCGTCCATAGTCTCTTTTCTTGAATATCCGGTTCACCGGGCTGTCAGGTGTCTGGTGGCTCCTTTTCACCAGTGCTGGATCCCTGATTACCCGGATGAACCCTCGCTCAGCGGTGACCTGTCACACCAATATCCCCTCCCGGTTCATGCAGCTTTCATCGGCCCGCTGTCGCAATTCATGAACAGGCCTGTTGGCTGCGCCCAATATGAGGATATTGAATTCCTGGCTGTCCTTTCAGGGCCTGAACCCCGCCGCTCCATCCTTGAAAAAGAGATCATCGATTTCTTTACCGTCCACAGAAAGACTTTAATGCTCATAAGGGGTACCACCCGTAAATGTACCATCTGTTCCTTACCCGATAATATTACCATAGCCGATATGCTCGGCACCGATGAATTGTACGAAGCATTTTCCAGATGCCGTTACGTGATCTGCCGGTCGGGATACTCATCGGTCATGGATCTGTTCATTCTCGGAAAACAGGCAATACTGATACCGACACCCGGCCAGACAGAGCAGGGATATCTGTCGGAGCATCTGCATCGGCAACGTTTCTTTCTCACCCTCAGGAATATACGAGAGGAATTGTTGCCGGCAATGAATAAAATCGACCAATACCGTCCCCCTTCAACCGAACACAGGAAACCGTTCCTTGAAAAGATAATAACCCGGTTAACCGGGGAGATGGAAGCGCCACAAGAGGAGCAAGCCTGCAGACATACTTACAACGCCTAATAAAAACCCTGAGTATACTTCTGCCGGCCGGTGTTTCTGCAGAACCAGCCTTGCTGTTCCAACAACTCCTGCCAGCAGTATTACCAGCATGATGGCCAAGGTTAAACTGGTATCCAGCCGGAACGCAAGACCAATCAGTGCTCCCAGCAGGCCCCCCGTACCAATCATGTGCAGGCTGATCCTGAACCAGTATGATACCACAAGAGCCATAACAATGGTAACGGCTGATGCAAGCATGAACGATTTTAACAAGGCCGGAACCTGAATCCTGACCAGCAGTATATAGGCGAAAAAATAAAGAAAACCGGTGAACAACAACGGGATAATTCTTTCACGGTTTGCCGCAACCTGAATATCCCTAATCAGCCGGCTGTAGTAATACAACGGAAAGAAACACAGGGGTATAACAACCGTGCTGAGCACAACAATCAGAAAGACGGCCTTTTTCACTTCAGCCGGAAGGTACTGAAGATACGTTCCGGAAGTGAAGTATAAGAATAAACCATAAACGGGCATAAAAACCGGGTGGAATGCCACGGATATTATTTTAGCAATGGTGTTGATCATAGAAAGGTCTTCAGCAACAAAAATAATCTTTTGCCGGTAGAAAAGAAATGCATGCCGTCATTCACCCATTCGTTCACAATTCTTTCCTGAGCCTGGCCACAGGAATGTTCATCTGTTCACGATACTTGGCCACGGTTCGCCGTGCAATAAAATACCCTTTGTTTTTCAGTATCGTGGCCAGCTTATCATCCGTCAGGGGTTTTCTCTTGTCTTCCGCTTCAATATTATCCTGAAGGATCTTTTTGATCTCCCGGGTCGATACTTCTTCTCCCGATTCGGTTTGGAGCCCTTCGGAAAAGAAATACTTCAACGGGAAAATACCAAAGTGGGTCTGTATATATTTACTGTTTGCCACCCGTGAAATGGTGGAGATATCCAGATGGGTGCGTTCTGCAATATCTTTCAATATCATGGGTTTCAGCCTGGTCTCATCCCCTTCAAGGAAATATTCATGCTGATAATCCACAATAGCCTGCATAGTCATCAGCAGGGTGTTTTGTCGTTGCCGTATGGCATCAATAAACCAGCGTGCGGCATCAAGCTTTTGTTTGACAAAGGCAATAGCCTCCTTCTCCTGCTTCGTTCGGCTTGACCGGTTATGACCATACGATGCGAGCATCTCGCTGTACGACCGGCTGATTCTCAGTTCAGGAACATTCCTGGAATTCAACATGAGCTGCAGCACACCATCCTTGTTCTCAAGCATAAAATCAGGAACGATATGATGAACATCCTTGTTCATCGGATCACTGAATGAACTGCCGGGTTTGGGATTAAGCTTAATTATCTCATCCACGGCGTCTTTCAGTTCATCCTCCGTAATATTCAGCCGCGCAATGATTTTCTCATAGTGCTTCTTCGTAAATTCCAGAAAATAATATTTCAGAATCTGGTGTGCCAGCTTAACCGAAGGTACGGACTGATCCTTGATCCTGATCTGCAGGAGCAGGCATTCCTGTAGGTCACGGGCGCCGGTACCCGCCGGATCGAAATCCTGAATAATCTTCAGTATGCCCTCCAGCTCATCTTCACTGGTGGTAATGTTCTGGGCAAGGGCCAGATCATCAACAATAGCCGATAATTTTCTCCGCAAATAGCCGTCATCATCGATATTGCCCAGGAGATAACCGGCCAGCAGTCTTTCCCTTTCTGTCAATTCCCGCAACCCAAGCTGGCTTTCAAGGTAATCACGGTAAGTATCGCCCACAGAGAAAGGAATATCTGCCATCCTGACATCATCCCGGGAATAGTTATTGGCAGTGAGCTTGTAGGGAGGAATATCTTCCTCATTCAGGTAGTCTTCAAATGAAAACTCTTCCGAGTCGTTCTCAATGTTTTCCTCGCTGATCTCCTCTTCCTGCTCTTCAGGTATTTCATCCTCTTCCCCTTCTTCCAGCACAGGATTTTCCTCAAGCTCCTTCTTTATCCTCTGTTCCAACTGAATGGTGGGTATTTCCAGCAGCTTGATCATCTGTATCTGCTGCGGCGACAGTTTCTGTAATAGTTTTTGTTGTAATTTCTGCTTTAACATACCCTTCTCCTGCTGTAATACCGGACATATTCAACATCCGTTTAATACACAGCTAATTTATAAAAAAAAAGCCATTTTTTAGGCTCATCCGCCACTATACTATGGCAGGCACCCGGGAAGGTGGATAAAAAGAAGTGGTATACAAACTTAAAATTCCGCGTTTTTCGGTGTTCTGGGAAAAGGGATTACATCCCTTATATTCCCCATCCCGGTGATAAAAAGGATGAGTCTTTCAAAACCAAGGCCGAAACCGCTGTGTGGTGCAGTGCCGAACTTCCTGGTGTCGAGGTACCACCACAGGTCCTTCATTGGCAGGTTCAGTTCCCTTATGCGCTTGGACAACCGGTCATGATCCTCTTCCCGCTGCGAACCGCCCATAATCTCCCCGATCCGCGGGAAAAGCACATCCATCGCTCTCACCGTCTTTCCATCATCATTCTGTTTCATATAGAAGGCCTTGATCTCCTTCGGGTAATCGGTCAGTATCACCGGCCTCCTGAAATGCTTCTCAACCAGGTATCGCTCATGTTCCGATTGCAGGTCAGCACCCCAATAAACAGGAAACTCAAATGCCTGATTCGCATTCTTCAGGATCTCTATTGCTTCCGTATATCCCATTCTCACAAACGGGCTTTCCAGCACAAAACGGAGACGTCCTACCAGCTCCGGATCATACATCTTTTGTAGAAATTCCAGGTCATCCATGCAATATTCCAGGGCATATCCCACCAGGAATTTCACGAATTCTTCGGCCAAATCCATGTTGTCATCAATATCATAGAAGGCCATCTCCGGTTCTATCATCCAGAACTCGGCCAGATGCCTTGGAGTATTTGAGTTCTCGGCACGGAATGTCGGACCGAAGGTATAGATCTCTGACAATGCGAGGGCCCCCAGCTCACCCTCCAGCTGTCCTGAAACAGTTAGTTTCGTATCTTTGCCAAAGAAGTCCTTCGTAAAGTCCACCTTCCCGTCTTCAGTCTTCGGTGGGTTAAGAGGATCCAATATCGACACACGGAACATTTCACCTGCACCTTCGGCATCTGAACCGGTAATGATGGGGGTATGAAGGTAAAAGAATCCCTTGTCGTTAAAGAATTTATGAATGGCAAAGGCCATGGCATGCCGGATACGGAATATGGCACCAAAGGTATTTGTCCGTGGACGCAGGTGGGCATTCTCCCTCAGGAATTCGAGGGAATGTCCCTTTTTCTGCAATGGGTATGTTTCGGCATCCGCCGTACCGTATACTTCAATATCAGAGGCATGCACCTCAACGGCCTGGCCTTTACCGGCCGATCGCATCAGTACCCCTTTCACGGAAAGACAGGCACCGGTGGTTATCTGTTTCAGCACTTCATCGCTGAACTTACCAAGATCAACCACCACCTGCATCATGTGGATGGTCGATCCATCATTGATATTGACAAATGCTACCTGTTTGCTGTCTCTCTTGGTCCTTACCCATCCCTTGATGGTGAACTCCTTGCCATACTCCACGGATCTCAAAAGATCCTTGATTTTCGTCCTCGATTTGATCATTCAGAGTAAATTTCCCCAAAAATACGATTTTTGAGGAGAAAGTATGCCTAAACCCGTTCTCCCCTCATTTATAATAGCCTTTTTATGCCCGATCGATTCATGAATGAAGGCTGAATTATTTTTCTTAAAATCAAAGGAATCTCTTAAATTTACTTCCTTCCTAATGTCTGAACAGTATGGAAAAAGACAGTAAACTTATCGTGGTTCCATGGGATTTTTCATACCTGGCCGAGTGTGCACTGGTTCATGGTATCAAGATTGCACGCAACGTGGATAACGATATTGAACTGTTGCATATAGTTAAATCAGGTACAAAACCTGCAGTAAAGGAAAATGCCGCTGCCCGGCTGGAAGAGATCGCGGAAAAAACCGAGAAGGAATATAACCTGAAACCCCGTACCTTGATCCGGGAGGGAAGTATTTTCAATGAAATCTCCGATTATGCATCCGACCGGGGCGCCAACCTTGTTATCATGGGAACACATGGCATCAAGGGAACA
This sequence comes from Bacteroidales bacterium, assembly GCA_034678415.1. Classification (GTDB taxonomy): domain Bacteria; phylum Bacteroidota; class Bacteroidia; order Bacteroidales; family VadinHA17; genus JAXDBV01. The sequence goes on along the minus strand of JAXDBV010000216.1, from coordinate 6,267 downwards.
CAGAAAATGTTCGGCAGCTATGCACTCAGGGTGATCGTCGGATCAAAAATTCCGTTCCTCGTGGTGCAGGACAAACCCACGGATATGGAAAAATATCATAATATCGTGTTCCCGATCGACTTCAGACTGGAAAACAAGGAAAAACTATACATGGCCATCTACCTGGGAAAATACTTCGAATCAAAAATTCATATCCTGAGGGATAATGTCACTGACAAAGCCCTGTTGAAAAAGATCAATACCAATCTGAATTTTGCCATAAAGTTCCTTATCCAGAATAGTATTGATTATGAGATTCATGTAGCCAGAAAGAATACTGCCTTTTCCAGGGAGACAATCCGTTTTGCCAGGGAGATACATGCTGACCTGATCATGATCATGACCACGAAGAATATTAACTTTTATGACTACGTGCTCGGGGCAATGGAGCAACGGATCATTGCCAATGAATACAAGATCCCGGTCCTTTGCATCAATCCCAAATCCAGCTATGCAAAGGTAGCCCAGTATATGTATGGATAAGAATACCCTCCTCTCCGTCTCCTCCTGACCTGAAGAATACATCAGGCCTTGTCAACAATGTCAGGCTGCGTTGGGATTGGCCGGGAAGATTAAACAGAACATACAACCCAAATGCATTCGTCCGAAATACAGGGAATGATTCAATCCTGTTGAGTGGATATGGCATATCTCCCTTCCTTAAGATCCGTTATCTTCTACCCGAGCTTTGTATCCCTCCTGCTCTGCCATCTGCCGCCCGTATGACCTAATTATTCACCATCACAAAAGCACCCCAGTAAAAGGGAGCCGGGTATTTCTGTTTTATTTCAAGTTGTGCTTTGGTAAAACTTGCCTGCTTATTGCCGGTATCCAGCCATTTTTTATAAAATCGTACCATCAGGTCCTGGGTGATCTCATCGCTCACCTGCCAGAGGCTGATAAGTACTGTTGATGCACCTGCAATTTGGAGTGCCCGTTGCAGTCCGTACACCCCTTCACCGTTAATGATTTCCCCCAGTCCCGTCTCGCATGCACTCAACACCACCAGCTCCGTATGATCAAGATCCATGATCATGGCTTCATAGGCATTCAGAACACCGTCATCGGTGCGTTGTGTGCCGGTGGTCCTGATATCCTGAAGAGTATTGTCAGCCCCAGTCAACAGTAGTCCTGACCGGAGGAGAGGATTCTCGGCCGCGCGCAACGGTTCAATACCGAACACCTTTTCTTTGCTGTCTCTCTGCAGGTCGGAAAGGAAGAACCCGTGGGTGGCCACATGCAATACCACCGGCTGACTCAGCATTCTTATCTTCCCTTCGGTAGCATCCCGTTTCAGAAACGACTGAACCTTCCAGCCTCTGGATATGAGCTGATCACTGATCTTCTTAACTTCTATTTCCGTTTCCGGCAATTCGGGCAGGGGAAGAGACTTCATCTTGTTCAAGTCAAAATCCATAGCATAATCCGGGTTACCAACCAGAACAGCCGACCGTTTCTCAGCTTTTCTGACAAATCCTTTCGTTTTAAACGAGATCACATCTTTCGCATTGGTAACCAGCACAAGGTCCTTCTCATCGATAAGATACTTTCCGGATGATGCCTGTAAGGTATTCAGATTTATCTGGTTATATATTCCGTCCAGGGAAACATACAAGCGTCGGAATGGCGTGACAGGGCCCTCCACCTGTTGCCAGAAAATGTCACGGAAATATTGGTCTTCCATGGCACGCTGCATGGCCGTGCGGTACTTCCTTATATAAAACTTCTCCAGTTGGTTTCCGTATTCATTGACATAGATTTCCGGTACCGCCGACAATCCCGGTTTCAATACCACGGTGACATACCATACCGATGTATCCGGTACCAGGTAATTGTATTTCTTCAACCGGATAATATCCACACATGCCTCATCAGACGACAGTATGGAGGCAATCTCCTGAAATCCGGTGGTTTTGCTTTCATACCCCCGGGCAAAGACCTCGGAAGCTTTTGTCAGTTCTTTCTCCTTCTGGTTCGCCACATTTTCCAATGAATCGAGGTTTATCTTCTCCGTTTCCAGCTCCTCCTTCGACAAGGTATAAAGCCTTGCCAGGTTCTCTTTCATATCAAGCCAGTCACGGTATCTGTCCACCAATTCGACATTACCGCTTGTAAGAATCCTGTTCTTTACCTTGCTGGTGGAGTTGAGCAGGAGGGCTTTTGTGGCCAGATGATAATTGTACAAATCATTTGCCAGGGAAGGATCATGAGAACGGGCATCCAGAACAAAGGTAAAAAAACGCTGGAACCGCGGATAGGTCAGCTCCCAGAACCTTGATTTGTCATATTCGCTCATGGCCGGGAAATAGGTTCTTACCTGGTACATGTATTCATTCATCACCTCGCGGTAATGCGCATTGGCATCCGGCCAGTTCTGATTCTTCCATTCCAGCACTGCCATGGCTTCGCGTGTATCGGTCAGTGCCGGATGATGTGCGCCCAGCTGTTCCCTCTGTATGTCAATGGCCTGAGAAAGGAATGGATAGGCTTGTTCTGTAAGGCCCTTGAAAAGAAGAAACTTGCCCAGATCGGCCAGCGCATTAGCATATACATGGTGCTTTTCACCAAATTTCTTCCTGTAAATATCGATGGCTTCGGTTAACAGCGGTTCCACCTTGTCGTGCCTTCCCTGTGCCATATACAGCGATGCAAGATTCCTGAGCAACACCGCATAATCGGGATGTGCAGTGCCAAGCCTTTTCTTCTTGATGTCAATTGCTTCCTGGTAGATCGTCTCCGCTTCAGCAAACCGTTCCTGCAGCTGGTACAACATTGCCAGGTTAACCTTCATCCTGACATAGTTCACCGACTTCTCCTTCAGTTCCTCACCTGCAGTTTTTATTGCCTCGAGCAGCAGTTCTTCCGCATCTTTATACTTGCCCAATACCTGGTACAGAATCGCCTTATTGTTCAATATAATGGCATAAGCCGTACTGTTGGCTCCTTTTGTTTCTCGTGTAAGGCTGATTGATTCATCAAAACAGCTCTCCGCTTCGGAGTATCTCCCCAGATCCTTGTAGAGCACGGCAAGGTTGTTCAGCGACGCTCCATAGCCATCCAGGTCGCCCAGGCCTTTCCTTATCTCCAGCGCCCTGGTGGTTAGCTCTTCCGCTTTTGACAACCGACCTGTTGTATGGTAGAGCAGACCCAGGTTACTGATCACCAGCGCACCCTTCTTGGTTTCTTCCCTTTCCCCGGCAACATGAATCAGTCGGGCAGCCAGGAATGAGACCTCTGCTGACTTGAATTTGCCGGAAGCATACAATACTTCCCCGACATCATTGTAATCATCTGCCCTTTCCGTCTCTGTTCTCGATTCGAGACTTTCCGGACTGAGGGCATATAACAAGCCCTTCTCATACCGTCTGTACTTCTCTTCCGACTCAAACACACCGGAATTATCGCTGAATGAAACAGCATAATTAAAATCCGTGGGATCATAATTGTTCCTCGACTCCGTAAGGTATTTCACCGTTAACCGTTTTCCTGTATTGATAATCTCCTGACCGGTGACAGGTATCTTCACCTTCTTCAGGAGATCCTTGATCTGGGCCTGGGCGCTGAATGGAATCAATACGGCCAGGAAAAAAATAAATACCCTCATATACGATGATTTTGTGCTGTATAATATATACAAATGTAGGAAATGAATAGCAAACCCAATCCGGCCGGGTGAAAACGGAGCCAATAAAAGAAAGAGGGCATCTCAAAAGAGACGCCCTTTCTCACCTAAAAGACTTGTATTGATTGCGCTATGTCCGGACCGTGTATAGTGTTCAGTATAATCCGGCCCGGAAGAGGGTATGAAAAAACTACTTGTTTCTTAAATATGCCGGCACCACCGTTACATCCCCGTAGAGGGTATGTTTTCTCTCCCCTTTATGGGTTTTATCATGCTTCCCTTTATCCGACAACGATTCCGAAGATCCGGCAACATAATACCCTTCTGCTTTTGTTTCAATCCTTACGGGACACGAACAAAAGGGATCCATTGCCCAGCCTTCAAGCCCCGACTCCAACATCTTCGGAAAGGAATCATATGCCGCATCATACACTTTAATATACAGATCCTTGTTCTTTTGCGAAACAAGATCATGTTTCAGAATCTTCACCAGCTCGCTGATATTCTCTTTTTTCGTAGCATCGGTTGTTTTCTTCTGTCCCCTTGCCGGTAGCCACAGGAGACCCGCCAGGAAGATCACCAGTAACGACCGGCATAAAAGCATCTGAATCGTTGTTTTCATGACTGATGAACCATTGCTTGTTCTGCATATTTTTCCTGCATTATTCATGCCAACCCGCACAATTAACTGATATACATAAGGATAATAACATTTTAACAATGTTAAATATTCGTTAAAACTGAATCAATATGAGACACTGCTGTCCGTTTCCGGTCAGTAAATCCTCCTTCAGAAGCAGGTTTCAGGAAAAAATGATACTTTTGAAGGCATCAGTTTTATTGTTTCAATCGTTTCCACTGATTATGTCTATCAAGGTTGATAACGTTGACAAGAAGTATGGCAACCAGAAAGCGCTTGACGGAGTATCATTTTCCATCAAATTGGGGCAGATTGCCGGCTTTATCGGGCCGAACGGCGCCGGCAAGACAACCATGATGAAGATCCTCACCGGCTACCTGTCTCCCGATGCCGGCACTGTGGAAGTGTTAGGGCATAATGTGCTGGATGATACACTCGGGGTTAGAAGAAATATCGGATACCTTTCAGAGAACAATCCCCTCTACCCGGAAATGTATGTACGGGAATACCTGAGGTATGTGGCCGGTATTTATAAACAGGGGCAGCAGATAAAAAACAGGATCGACGAAATCGTTGAGCTGACAGGACTGGTTCCCGAGCAGAAGAAAAAGATCGGTGCCCTCTCAAAAGGATTTCGTCAGAGGGTTGGCCTGGCACAGGCACTGATCCACAATCCGGCAGTGCTCATCCTCGATGAACCAACCTCCGGGCTTGACCCCAACCAGATTATCGAGATAAGGAACCTTATTTCAGAAGCCGGAAAAGAAAAAACAGTTCTCCTCTCTACCCATATCATGCAGGAGGTGGAAGCTATTTGCCACAGGATCATCATCATCAACCATGGACGTATCGTGGCAGATGATGAAGCCCGGAATATCATCCAACACTCCAGGGATATGCTTCAAACCATCCTTGTTGAGTTCAATACCCGTCTGGATAAAGCCACACTGGAAGAAATCGCAGGAGTGGTAAGGATTGTACCCCTCGACGAACGCCGCTGGCTTATCCAAAGCGGTGCCGACAGAGACATCCGTGGCGACCTGTTCAACCTGGCTGTGAAGAGGAATATCCAGGTACTCTCCCTCCAGCAACAGGAAAAAAGCCTCGAAGAGGTGTTCCAGAAACTGACAAAAAACTGAACCATCCACTCACCAGTTACTTGCCATTGTATTTGCACTTTACTTTGGATGAAATGGTTTTTAACGGATCCGCAGGGCGCTCCGCATCCTGTGAGAATATTTTATTACAATTCATTTGGTAAAATAATTTTATTTAGCAACATTTGTGCCCGTGGAAAAATTTGACTGATTGCAACCACAGAAAAAAATGCTAAAACAGTATTCCATTCTGTTTCACAGTCAGTTTTCCCCTTTTCGTTGGATTGTTGAATTTATTACTGAATGCATATATGGCATATTTATTTACGTCTGAATCCGTATCTGAAGGTCACCCCGATAAGATTGCCGACCAGATTTCAGATGCCCTGCTGGATGAGTTCCTTCGTCGTGATCCCGAATCAAAGGTTGCCCTGGAAACGCTCGTGACCACCGGGCTTGTTGTGCTCAGCGGTGAAGTGAGAACCAAAACGTATGTGGATGTTCAAACGATCGCCCGTGAAATAATCCGCAGGATCGGTTATACCCGTCCGGAACTGATGTTCGACGCCGATTCGTGCGGCGTGATATCCACTATTCACGAACAATCACCCGATATCATCCGCGGCGTTATCCGAAAGAAACCTGAAGACCAGGGCGCCGGCGACCAGGGAATGATGTTTGGTTATGCCTGCCGCGAGACCGACGACTTCATGCCCGTCGCTTCCGTGCTTAGCCATATCCTTCTTAAGGAACTGGCGGCCATCCGTCGCGAAGGAAAGAAAATGAAATACCTCAGACCCGATTCCAAATCACAGGTTACCATTGAATACGACAAGAATAACCAGCCGGCACGTATCCATACCATCGTG
>JAXDBV010000215.1:0-2651 GCA_034678415.1 Bacteroidales bacterium | reverse complement strand
GATGATAAAACACGTCTGCCCGAGCAGGAATGGATTATCTCTGCCTATGACGGTAAAGAAAAGCGAACCATGGGCAAGAAAAATGCGGATTTTCTGATCTCCCGGTTCAACACAAACACTATTCCGCTGTATGCCGTTGTTGATCATGAGGGTAAGCCCCTGACCGATCCGGTCGGTTATGAACCGGATGCCGGCAAGTTCATTGAATTTCTTGAGGCGGGCAGGCGGAACTTCCACACCCGTGATAGGTTTGCCCCCTGACCGGCACAACCTGATTTCTCAGTTGTCGTTTATCACACTTCCCGAACCGGTTATTCTGGTTCGTACATCGGGTGTCCCCCGGTAGTTTACGTCCCCGCTGCCGGTGATATGTACATCCAGTAATTCGTTGACGAAGACATACATATTGCCCGATCCAGAAATGTTGACAATGCAGTTATTCTGTTCGAGGTCATAGGCATGGATGGTACCCGAGCCACTGATGGTCAGGTCGGTATGATCGGCAAACCCCCGCAGGAAAATGTCGCCCGAACCGGCAAGATTCACCTCCAGAAAACTGGTTTCGGCGGCTATATTGATTACTCCGGAGCCCAGCAGGTTAACCGTCAGATCATCGATATGGAAGGTATCACAGGTGATGGATCCTGATCCTTCCAGTTCCAGGATTTCCAGCGTGGGGACTGTGATATATACCTTCATCGGTAGGTTGGGCCGGAGGCAACGGTTGTCGGCATTATCGATGACAAGCCTGCCGTGTTTCACACGGGTGGAAATATACGGAATCAGGTTCTCCTCCGCCTCAATGATAAGATCAGTACCATCTCCCTGTTTGACATACAGATCGAACTGACCTTGAGAGCAAATTTCTTCGAAAGAGTTCAATGAGCGCTCTACAGTGATAACGTTTTGATCTCCATCGATGCAATCAAAAAAATTAAGGTCGCAACGGCCAAAGAAAACCATCGAAAGGAGAAACAGCAGGGCCAGGTGCCTCTCTAACAGAGGTATCGTTATCCGGTTTCGTAAGACCGGTTGGAAATGAATGTTTTTCATCTGGTCATTTATGTATGATGTTGATATATCCTTTTACAGCATTGATTTTCAGCCGGGCTTCTGCCTCTCTTCTTCCCGCATAACCTGTGGTCATCATGAGGCTCTCGTCCGTATCAATTACCTTTTCCTCCACCACGCTAATTTCACCCGGGAGGCGGAGATGGGTACCTTTATGGGTGATATCCAGCTGGTACGCTGATCCTTTCTCGAAATACATGTTCATGTCGGCATATTCAGAATGAAGGTTTATGAAGGAGAATTCATGGCTGATGCCTTCAAGGTTGAGGTTCCCGTAACTGGTCTTGAAATTGCATTCCTGGTTGAGTTTATAGATCCATACATCCGAGAAATACGTTTCGCCGGCCAGCCGGTCGAGTTCATTGATATAGAGTTTATCTCTCTTGCTATTCAGCTTGATTTCGGAAGCCTTCTCAATGTTGATGGTTGAAAGTTTGGTGTTGATGGTCAGTTTTCCTGCCTGCTCAATGGATATATCCGAATAAGTGATATCCAGCGTTCCATAGGGCACTGAGTGCAGTGATGCATCTCCCATGGAGACAGTGATGTTGGCGTTGCCTCTGATATCATTTATTTTCAGGTCGCCGTTGGAGACGAAGAGGGTGATATCTCCCTCCAGGTCATCGGCATAGATGTCACCGTACCGGTTATCGATTTTCAGGTCCAATTGCTGTGGTACCATAACCAGATAATCGATCATCACCTGTGTCTCAGAGGGGAATATCGCGTCGGTGATAATTTTGATTTCATTAAAAAAGCTGTAATACTTGCTTCCGAAGTTGGTTTTGGCAACCACGTAGTAATCGGTGGATGTGAAGTCGTAGGTGATGTTTTCGCTGATCTTACCCAGTTTATCTTCACGGTTCGTTTTAATGACCTGGGTTATTTCAATCCTGACCGAATCCTTGTTCCAAGTGATCAAATGTACCTTGCCGTATTTGTTTGTGATATCCAGGGTGGTATTGGGTTTGACGCGGAAGCTTTTTCGGATGACCTTTGAGTCGGTATAAACCTGGGCATTGGTATGGCCTGCAACAGCGTACATCAGGAACATCGTTAACGGAAGCAGAATGTTATATTTCATTTTTTGTAGTATTTTCAGATGCATTAGTGGTTTTTACTCGTTCCAGCATATCTTCCAGCAACTGCAGTTTGATCCTGTAGCTTTGGATCATTGCCTGAATCACTTCTTCGTTCCTGATCTGGTCTCTGAGGTCATTCTTTAGTTCGTTGAAGACGCTGTCAAGCTCCACCATGTCGCTGTTCAGTTCATCCATGAGCCCGGGGTAGCCGGCCAGGGTGCTTTTCACTTCATTCAACCGCCGGTTTATCATGCCGTTATAGTAGATACCGGCTTCCTTCAGCACAGGGATTTTTTCTTCCACCCGGTCAAGCCCTGACACCATTGTCTTATTCCTGAGGAAGAAACCCCACAAGGCAGCGGTGAGAAGGATGAAACCGGCTATGGCGGCAGCCATAAGGAATGGTCCTGGCCTGACCGTCTTTACCGGCCGGTTCCGTTGTCGTATTCTTTTCCAGACAGATCGTCCCGGTTCAAAACTGTCAAATTCCGGGCGATG
>JAXDBV010000214.1:0-12778 GCA_034678415.1 Bacteroidales bacterium | reverse complement strand
CAACCGTGTTCCGCATACACCCTGAGTGTTTTAATAAGGAATTTCTCGATGTGCTGGAAAACGATCCTGATCCGTTTGGTTTCAATACATTGTTCTACATCACCAAACAGCAGGATTCAAAAAAGCTGAACGACAGGAAGGAACCATGTGTGATCATTTCTGCATCGGGAATGATGGAAGCCGGAAGGGTAAAACACCACCTGGCCAACAGCATATCCGATCCGAAGAATACCATCCTGGCTGTGGGGTATTGTGCCCCCGCAACCCTGGGAGCAAGAATCCTCAGCGGTATTAAAGAGGTTTCAATCCACGGGAATATATACCCCGTAAGAGCCGAAGTGAGGAAAATCGATTCGTACAGCGGACACGCCGATTACAGGGAGATGATTCAGTTCCTGCAATGCCAGGATAAAAGCCTGATCCGGAATACATTCCTGGTGCACGGGGAGTATGATACACAGCTAAAGTATGCGGCAGTGCTCCACGACGACGGATTTAAGAATATTGAGGTTCCTGCCTTGCGGCAGGAATATACGATCTGATCCGCCGTCTGACAACGGTTTACTCAGTACCGTTTCCCTGCGCTCCACAACAGGGCAGACGGGCACAGAAATTAACCTGTCAGGTGCAACATAACATTACTCTCCCAAACGAGCCAGGCGTATACGCTGAACCTTACCACCCTGGTCAGTGCATACAGCAGAAAACGTCTGAACGGATACTCAACGGATCCCACAATTATGCAGGTGGCCGAGTAAGGAACCGGAGTGGTGGCTGCGACAATTATCAGATAGGCACTGTAATTGTAAATGTATTTTTCATATTTTTTAAAATACCCTTGGCTTAACTTCCTGTAGATTGCTGTTCCCCTCAGGACACGGCCCAGAAAATAACCGATGATCCCGGCAAAGTAGGATATCAGGAAAAAGGATGCAATAATCAGCACATAACCGGCCCAACTTCCGGTCCGTAAGGCCCAGATCATGAACAGCTCCGGGGGGATCGTACCAAATATTACTTCAGAAACAAAAAAGATTATGTAGATGAGCACTGAATTTTCCCAGACGGGCTCCAGTAGGGTTTGGTAATCATCAGGCAACAGTCTCCTTACAAGAAGGAAAACAAGCACGATCATAACGAACCACAGCAATCCTCTGACGGTGTTTCGGATTAAAAAAAGATGCCTGTCTTCAAGCCTGAACATATAACTCTAATATTTAATATATTTATATAATATTAAATATAATTTAATATATATTCATTTATATTAATAATTAGTTTAATATAATTAAACTATTATTTCATTATATTTATATAGAAACATTCCCGTTATTTACCTGCTTATTTTCAGTTTAAATTAGCAATATTCCTGTAGAATTGCAGTTTACCTGTATGAATATTTACCACGCCATGAAAAATCAGAATAATTTTCCATCTTTATGCTCAAATAGTATTCTGGAACGAATAAAGTATATAGGCAGAGCATACATGGTGAAACGTTTTTTCTTTATCCTGTTATTATCGATAATCATTACCTCCATGCGGGCATCTGATACCACTATGACGAGTCTTCTTCCTTCCGCGTTTAATGGCTGGAAGAGCAGCACTGACCGGATGTACGACCGGCTAGGACTGTATGAGTATATCGACGGGGGAGCTGAGCTGTACATCTCGTATGGTTTCCGGCAGATGCTGCACAGGGTTTACGTTTGTGATAACCAGCCGTCGATCACTGTTGACCTGTTCGATATGGGCAGCAGCAGGAATGCCTTCGGTGTATATACTCATGCCAGGCAAACGATCGATATGAGCTATGGACAGGGAGCTGTGGTATTGCAGGGTGCCATCCTTTTCTGGAAAGACCGTTACTATGTCTCCATTGTTGCTGAAAATGAAACATCCGAATCAAAAGATGCCATTCATGAACTGGCGGGTCATATCAGTGCGAATATTCCGGCAGAAGGGAAAATTCCACCGGTCATCGACCGGTTGCCGAAAACAGGACTGGTGGATGAAAGCATCCTCTATTTTCATCACTATATATGGGTGAACAGTTATATATTCATTGCTGAAGAAAATGTTTTTGGGATAGGGGAGAAGGACCAGTGTGTTTTGGCCAAATATGTTGCCGGGGATACCCGCTGGTTCGTGCTCATTATTGAATTTACAAATGAGCCTCGTGCAAAACAGGCATTTGAAAATTTTCGTCTCCTGGAGGAAATTGAAGACGGATTCAATCCCTGCTATGGCGAAGAAGGGGGCAAATGGATGGCGGGACTGCTGAGAGACAACCGGCTTATGCTTATCTATGATTCACCCGACAGGATGACTGCAGAAAAGATCCTGAACGAAATTCAGTGGTAGCCGAAGCGGCCGGAAATAATGTGCCGGTACACATGTTCATACCTGGCATCAAGGATGGTTACATTGATTGCTTGGACAAGAAATGACGGGGATGGATCCTTGCCGGTTTGAGCAAACGATGACACCGAACCATAAAACACGTTAAGAGGGAAAATGTATGATGGTAAATTATGATTTATTACCGGAAAGCAATATGCATCTACAAAAAAAACTATTCCGATTATGAACCGTAGAAACATTACCCGTAGAAAGCTGTTGAAGGACGGGACCCTGGCGGCTGTTGCTGGCACCATTTATCTGAACCTGCCGGTGAAGCTTCTGGCCGGTGATACACAGAAAACCCCTGTGGTTCTTATCAGGGATGATAAGGTTATCAGCCCTGATGGCAGATACGATTCTGATGTCATGCAGGAGATGCTTGACAAAGCGGTGATGAGGCTGACCGGCAGGAACGATGTCAGCTCTGCCTGGGGTACGCTGATACATCCCGGCGATGTGGTGGGTATTAAAACCAATGTATGGGCTAATCTACCCACACCGGCTGAACTGGAGCAGGCCATCCGCAGGAGGGTGGTGGAGGCCGGGGTGACTGAGGAGAACATCAGCATCAGGGATCGCGGGTTACTGAAGGATCCCGTTTTCATGAATTCAACCGCACTCATTAATGTGAGGCCATTAAGAACACATGCCTGGTCGGGTGTGGGAAGCCTGATAAAAAACTACATCATGTTCACCGACAAGCCCTGGGATCTTCATCCGGATTCATGTGCCGACCTGGCAACATTGTGGCAGTATCCCATGGTCAAAGGAAAGACGCGGCTGAATATCCTTGTGATGATGACACCACAGTTTCACGGTGTGGGCCCTCATCATTTCAGCAAAGAATACATTTGGCCTTATAAGGGACTTCTGGTGGGATTCGATCCGGTGGCTGTTGATTCGGTTGGTCTGAGAATACTCCAGGCGAGGCGGAAACAGTATTTTGGAGAGGATCGCCCGATCAATCCGCCGGCCAAGCATATTGTTCTTGCTGATACAAGGCACGGGCTGGGCACTGCCGATCCGAACAAGATCGAACTAATCAGGATGGGATGGGAGGAGGATTCATTGATCTGAAAAAAAGTCTCTTATTCTTCATATCGTCAGTTTCCGGCCACGGTCCGTATCATCAGTCGCCCAGGCATGTGCCCACATTTCTTGCGCTTACAATCCATGGGTGATTATTAGGAACCATTTTTCTTTTGTCCACTACTTCCACGAGGGGTACTGGTTTGAATCCGTCGCCACTGGCAGCCACCATCACTCCATAAATCCCTTTATGGATGCAGTCAACGGCAGCCGTTCCCAGCCGTGTTGCCAGCAGGCGGTCGGCAGCCGACGGTGTGCCGCCTCGCTGCAGGTAGCCCAGGATGGTCACCCTTGACTCCAGCCTTGTCAGCGTTTCAAGACGCCGGGCAAGCTCCATCGTTTTACCGGTGTATGCCATATCAATGATCATCATTTGCTCCTTGATCTTATCCTTCTCGCTGTTGTCCTTTTCCTTCTCCAGCTTTTTCTTCAGAGCCTGGAGCTTGTTCATTCCCTCTCGTGAAATGGCTCCTTCGGCAACGGCAATAATGCTGAACGAGCTTCCCTTCCGGCTGCGTTCAAGAATGGATTCAGCAACCATTTCTTCATCATAGGGAATTTCCGGTATCAGTATCACATCGGCGCCGCCGGCAATACCGGCACCGAGTGTGAGCCAGCCCGTTCGGTGTCCCATGATCTCGGTAATGATGATACGGTGGTGACTGTGAGCGGTACTGTGCAGCCTGTCGATCGCTTCAACGGCGATTCCCAGGGCTGTATCAAATCCGATGCTGACATCCGTGAACGGCACATCGTTGTCAATGGTTTTTGGCAGCGTGATGATGTTCAGTCCCTGTTTGTGCAGATGAAAAGCATTCTTTTGTGTACCGCCACCGCCAAGGCATATCAGGCAGTCGAGATGATGAGCATGGTAATTTTCCACGATAACATCGGTCATGTCAAGTATTTTACCACCCACGGGCATCTTGTTGGGTTTATGACGGCTTGTACCGAGAATAGTGCCGCCGATGGTGAGAATACCGGAGAGATTTTTCTTGTCAAGGGGAATGGTACGATTCTCCATCAGTCCCCTGAACCCATCACGGAACCCGACGACCGACATGCCGTATTCGCGGATGGCTGCTTTTCCAATTGCCCTGATGGCGGCATTCAATCCGGGTGAATCACCTCCCGATGTCAGGATTCCAATGTGTTTTGATGATTGCTTGTTCTTCTCCTGCATGAATGTTATGATTGATATTAATGGTCAAATGTACTGTGGAAACGGATCGGAACATGTTCCGGGAACCGAAAAATGATCCAATTGTTTACCGTCAATCTGGCGTTATTGTTGTCGTCTTCTTTTTTTCACAGGTTCTTCCCTTGATATATTCCAGTATTTTTGCATCCTGCGGGTGAAGTCAGCCGGTTTTTCTGCATAGAGGTAGAAAGCGAGGGAGAGGATATCGGTGCGTAACGTTTCTCTCAACGCATCGATATAGTGAAGGAGAGGGTCGAACTCTTCAATCTTCTGTACAGATTCATACCTGTTGGTAACATATTGGGAAAGGATGGCCAGGTCGTGTTCGTTTCCCAGTTTCTCTGATGTTTCTTCCAGGGTTTTACTCATCAGGTTGAACATTCTCGGCCATGAGCGTCGTAAAATCTGATGGATATGCCACAGGTACTTCACCCGTTTTCTCAAGTCATGGAAATTTTGGATGGAAGGATCGCGCAATGTTTGACGGAGGCGTTCACGTCCGCGCCCGTAAACCTGTGCAAGTCCTCCGAAAAACAGTCTGAAATCCTCATGCTCCAGTTTGAGCTGTTTGGGAAGTTCTGACACTTGTAAGATATCGTCTTCCACCTCGCCAAGAATATTCCTTTCCTTAAAAAGCTTGTTGGCAGCTTCGATATAATCAGCCTCCAGTTCACGGGACAAGGTGTTTATTTCGTTTTTGAAAGCATGACCTGATTGTACTGCCACCAGTTTAAGTGTACTTTTCGTCACAGCAAAATCACGGAGAGGGGCGAGCTTACGTGCCGTATTCCTCAGGTGAATATTGTACTGTTTGTATTGTTCCTCTCCGATCTCCATTCTAACAAGCCGCAGCACAGCCCTGATTCTTTTCAGTGTTTTTCTGACTTCGTGAACAGTACGGTCGGGATCATTGGTTCCATGCTTGAGAACATCGAGCGCATATCTCAGCTGCCAGCGCATGATCCTTCGCACAGCCCTGATGACCGGCTCATGTTTGTATATGACAAATCCTTTCAAGGCAGGTTCATGATGAGGAAGGACAATTTCACACAAATGTAGCAAGAAAGATGATGTTATCCGTTTACACGGGGAAGAAATGAAGAACGGGCCTCACGGTATCGTTTTCATCCTTCGCCTGACGGATTCACATGAACCATTGTACTTCATTTTTTGTTATCATTGTATGGAAAAAAATAGATGGACATCGTTCATAAGGTTATAGCCGTAAAAAGAATTTTCAGGAATTTTTCCGCAGAAGAAAATAAATTCCTCAGGAAAGTAAAGATATCTTGTCTTCCCGGTTGCCGTTATTGTTGCACCAATCCTGATTTAATGGCATACCCGCTTGAGTTTTTTCCATATGCATGGCATTTGTATGAAGAGGTGAGGGCAGAGGAGATTTATCATAGTCTTGAACAAACGGACTGCAACTTATGCATTCTGTACAATCCGGTTCAGCCGCAAGGCGGTTGCATGGAGTATACATACCGTGGTCTTATTTGCAGGTTGTTCGGATTTTCGAGGACCACCGGCAGGAATAACGAGAGCCGTTTATTCACCTGCAGAATCATCAAGAATAATTACATACATCTTTTCGACAGGATAAAAAATGATCCCAGGATGGTTGATAAAGCCCCGCTGACCACTGAATATTATTCTCTTCTAAGGGCTATCGATCCCATGGGGTGCAATGAGCTGTTGCCCATAAACAGTGCCATACAGAAAGCCATTGAGGCAGTGGAACTGCATTTTCTTTACCGGAAGACGAAATCATAATTCAGTAATTCTGTCCCGCCGGTGGAGAGTTTTTTTCATTCTGTTTTAGCTCACCAGTTGAAAATTACGTAATTCATTCTGTTAACAACTTGTTTCGGATGGTGAAAAAAAATTCTTTGCAGAAGAACAATGAATACAAATTATATTTATAATTGCAGCGAATTTTGAAACCTATTTGCAGGTATTGCGTTATAGGAACAGAATTTGATAATGAATATTGACAATTACTTAATTTAAATTGTACGAAGTAAACGATGAAAGCAGTAAAGAAAAATACCGTGACTGCCATAGTAAATGATGAAGCAGATTCAGAGCCTCCGAGTCAGGATGTCAAGGTTCAAAAACCGGTATTAATTCTGCGACACAGAAGACTTGATCTTCCGATAAGCTCCCTCCCAAGGAATTTCATGCAAAAATATTTTCCGCAGGCAACGCCTGAAGAATGGAACAACTGGCAATGGCAGTTGCGCAACAGTATAACCACTGTTGAACAGCTGGCAGCCATGATTCATTTATCGGAGGAAGAATTGCTTCCCTTCCGTGAGAAAACAAAACTCCCGCTGAGGATCACTCCATATTATGCCAGCCTGATCGATCCCGACAACCTACATCAACCCATCAGAAAAACGATGGTGCCGGTAGGTACAGAGCTGATCATTACTCCCGAGGAAAAAGCCGACCCCCTGGCGGAAGAAAATATGAGCCCTGTACCGAATCTGGTACACCGGTATCCCGACAGGGTACTCTTTCTTGTGACAGGCTTCTGTTCATCCTATTGCCGTTACTGCACACGTTCGCACATGGTGTCAAAGAAACATAAGAACCATGCCACGCGCTCTGAATGGGACCAGGCAATAGAGTATATAAAATTTCACACAGAAGTTCGTGATGTGGTCATTTCGGGTGGCGATCCTCTTACGCTTCCCGATCACAGGATTGAGTACCTTTTGCATAAACTGAGGCAAATAAAGCATGTGGAGATTATCAGGATCGGGACAAAGGTGCCTATCGTTCTCCCACAGCGCATCACTCCCAAACTGGTGCGTATGATGCGAAGGTTCCATCCGCTGTTCATGAGTATCCACTGTACTCATCCCGATGAGATCACACCGGAAACCGCCACGGCTTGTAAGCGACTGGCTGATGCAGGCATTCCGCTGGGAAGCCAGACAGTGTTGCTCAAGGGTATCAACGATAATGTGGAAACATTTAAAATGCTGGTGCACGAACTGCTGAAGATACGCGTCAGACCCTATTACCTTTACCAGTGCGATCCGATTCCCGGATCATCACATTTCCGGACACCGGTATCGAAAGGTCTTGAGATCATTCGTGGATTGCGCGGATTCACTTCCGGCTATGCCATTCCTCATTTTGTTATTGACGCTCCCGGTGGTGGCGGAAAAATTCCACTTCTGCCTGAATATGTGCTGGGGAAAGATGACCAGGGATACCGGCTCATTAATTACGCCGGTAACGCATACCTCTACCCAGAAACAAACATGGCTGTTACCGATATCGGATGAGAATCATCCCCGGACGGGCTACAACGATAAAAATCCTTTTATATACTGTTTGAATTTCTCCCGGGTGGATTTCTTGTGGATAAAAGGTTCACCCCGGGTGAATCTTTTATGCATTAATGGATTTATATTTGAATATTGTATTGCCTTGTGACGACTATGAACAGGAAAATCAAAATTGGAATCACGTATGACCTCCGTGATGATTATCTCAAGATGGGATTCGGTGAAGAAGAAACGGCCGAATTTGACCAGATCGGAACCATTAACGCCATCGACGAGGAATTATGCAGGCAGGGATTCATCACCGATCGTGTCGGTCACGTGAAAAACCTTTGTCAACGCCTCGTTGCCGGTGAACGGTGGGACATTGTATTCAATATCTGTGAAGGATTATACGGGTCGGGCAGGGAAGCTCAGGTTCCCGCCGTTCTCGATGCCTACCGGATCCCATATGTTTTTTCCGGACCATTGGTACTGGCACTCACCCTTGACAAAGCATGGACCAAACTGGTGGTAAAGGCATCGGACGTTCCCACGGCTGATCATATTATTGTTTTCAATGAAAATGAAATACAGAACATACATAGTCCATTTCCCTTATTTGCCAAACCACTTTCCGAGGGAACCGGAAAAGGTATTGACTCCCGTTCGGTCATCAACAACAGGGAAGAGTTGCAGGCGATTTGCCGGCATCTGCTAAAGCAGTTCAGGCAACCTGTCATCGTTGAGTCGTATCTGCCCGGACGTGAATTTACCATCGGTATTGTCGGTACCGGTAATGATGCTCATTGTGTGGGAGTGATGGAGATCGTACTGAAGGATAATGCTGAAAAGGAAGTGTATTCCTACCTGAACAAAGAAGAATGTGAGAAACGGGTTCTTTATATCAGAGCGGAGGGACCGATGGTGGCTGAATGTGAAAGGCTGGCGCTGAAGAGCTGGATTGCCATCCGCGGTGAGGATGCAGGTCGTGTGGATTTCAGGCTCGACAGGAATGGCGTCCCGAATTTTCTTGAGGTCAACCCGCTGGCAGGATTACACCCCCTGCATTCCGACCTGCCTATATTGGCATCACTGCATGGAATAGGCTACCACGAGTTGATGACCATGATTATGCAGTCGGCATTGAAAAAAATCAACACCTGACATACCATGAAGAAAAGTATCATTCTTATCAACGATCTGCCTGCCAATCCCGAACCTGATGAACAGGACGTTATTGCGCAGGCCGATGCCGTCGAGTCGACGATGCAGTCGCTCGGTTATCAGACAGGCAGGCTGGTGTTCAGCCTCGATCTGAAAAACATGAAGGATAAGATACTGGAATCTGATCCGGAAGTGGTGTTTAACCTGGTTGAGACGGTCGACGATAAGGCCGAGCTGATCTACCTTCCTGTAGCTCTGCTGGAAAGCATGGACGTTCCTTACACAGGTTCAGGATCGTATACCATGTATGTCACATCAAAAAAAATCGCCGCAAAGAAACACTTCCGGAGGCTGGGTATCCCCACGCCCGACTGGTTCACCTCTATGAGTACACAAAAACCGGTGGAAGCTAAAAAGTACATTCTTAAGCCCATGTGGGAGGATGGATCGGTGGGTATCAGCGATCATTCCGTTATTGAAATGACCCGGGAATTCCGCGATGAGTTCTTTTCCGATCCGAAGTACAAACGATACTTCCTGGAAGATTATATCGACGGCAGGGAATTTAACTTGTCTATCCTTGGCGGGAAAGAAGGTCCCACGGTGATGCCCGCCGCTGAGATACTCTATGTCGATTATCCTGAAGACAAACCCAAAATCCTGGGGTATGCCTCCAAATGGCATGAACATTCGTTTGAATATAATAATACTCCCAGAACATTCGACCTTTCTCCTGATGATGCTCCCCTTGTTGAAAAAATGATAAAAATCTGCCTCCGCTGCTGGAACGGATTTGATATGAAAGGCTTTGTGAGGGTCGATTTCCGAGTAGATGAGAACAACAATCCCTTTGTGCTTGAAGTCAACGCCAATCCCTGTATATCGCCCGATGCCGGTTTCATCGCTGCCTGTCGCCAGGGAGGATTTGATTATCCGGCCGTGGTGGAAAGAATCATTTATGACGCTCTCACATGAAAGAAACCTTTTTTACTCTCCGCAACCATGTGTTGCCTTCCGATCCGGAAAACGTCGAAGGTATTGTCCGATCGACCGGTTTTTTCCGTGAAGATGAAATACGAGTGGCTGTTGAACTTGTGGAAGAACACCTGAAAAAAGGAACTTCCAGCGGTTACGAGTTCCTGTTTGCCGAATATGAAGGAAAGACCATTGCATACAGTTGCTTCGGGCTGATCCCATGTACACTGGTAAGCTATGACCTTTACTGGATTGCCACCCACAACGACTTCCGTAACCGGGGTATTGGAAAGATAATGCTCTCCGAAACGGAAAAAGCAATTGCGAAGGCAGGTGGTAAAGGAATTTATGTGGAGACTTCGTCACTGGATAAATACCTTCCTACACGCTCTTTCTATGAAAAGAGCCACTATGTGTTGAAAGCACGTTTCGAAGATTTCTATGCCGATCGGGATGATAAGATGGTATACGTTAAATATGTCCGCTGATACCTGGCATCCTTTGACAGTCTTCAATTAGTAATTAGATTGTTCAGCATATGAAAAGAGTCTGCATCCTTATCCTGGTAGTGTTTGCCGTTATCCCCCGGGTTGAATCGAAAAGCTATGAGGTAAGGTCACCCGACTCAAGCATCTTGTTACAGGTTGAAGTGACAGATGTTGTACGCTGGTCATGTTCAGCCGATGGAGAGATGCTGACAGCATTGAATACCATCGCTCTTGACCTGGGCAATAAAGGATACATAGGAAGGAATCCGCGGGTAGAAAAATCCGCAATTAAATATATTCATCAGCAGGTACCTGTTCCGGTTCCAATCAAGACATCTTTCGTTACCGATGAATGCAATGAACTGACAATATCTTTCAGGGGAGGAAACGCGGTGGTATTCAGGGTATACGATGACGGGATGGCATACAGGTTTGTCACTGCTTTTAAGGATTCGATCACTGTGTATTCTGAAACCGGAGAATTCAACTTCCCCGGGAACTATCAAATCATCTTTCCTGAGGAAGATAGTTTTATTTCGCATTATGAACAGGAATACAAGTGGTTCAGGCTTGATTCAGTCACCCCCGGCAGGTTTTGTTACCTGCCTGCGGTAGTAACCACTGATCATAACATGAGACTGGCGATCACGGAAACGGGCCTGGATGATTATCCCTCCATGTTTCTTGCCGGGGCCGGAACGAACCGGCTGAAAGGAATATTCCCGCCGGTGGTGCTTGAGACCATTCCCGGCCGCCCCGCCGACCGCAATGAGGTCATAATAAGGGAAGCCGGATATATTGCCGTGACAGAAGGAACGAGGGTCTATCCCTGGAGAATGATGATGATTGCCAGGCATGACCGCGAGCTGATCACCAACCAGCTGCCGTATATTCTTGCTCAGCCCCTGGCCATTGAAAATACCGGCTGGATAAGACCCGGCAAGGTGGCATGGGACTGGTGGAACGCATTAAATATTTATGGTGTAAACTTTCCATCCGGGGTTAATACCGATACCTATAAATATTATATCGATTTTGCCTCACGCTTTAGCCTTGATTATGTCATACTTGATGAAGGGTGGTCGCCCACCACGGACATCCTCACACCGGTGCCGGCCATCGACCTGGAGGAAATCATCCGGTACGGGAAATCAAGAAATGTGGGAGTGATCCTATGGGTATTATGGAAACCGCTGGACAGTAACATGGATACTATCCTTTCAACCTATGCTACATGGGGAGTAAGAGGTATTAAGGTGGACTTTATGCAGCGTGCCGACCAGTACATGGTAAATTTTTATCAGCGTGTGGCACGAACGGCCGCAGCCTGCGGGTTGCTGGTTGATTTTCACGGGGCTTTCAAGCCGTCCGGGCTGCAGAGGGCATATCCCAATGTTGTTAACCAGGAAGGATTACGCGGACTGGAACACTGCAAATGGAGCGGAGCGATCACACCGGATCATGACCTTACCCTGCCATTCACCCGGATGCTGGCCGGACCGATGGATTACACGCCTGGCGCCATGCTGAATGCCAGCCGCGAGAACTTCAGAATTGTATTTACTGAACCCATGAGCCAGGGTACTCGTTGCCATCAGGCTGCCATGTACGTGGTATATGAAGCACCGCTGCAGATGCTGGCTGATAATCCATCCAATTATTACAGGGAACCCGGGTTTACAGCCTTTATCTCCGGCATACCTGTTACCTGGGATGAAACGTTGGTGTTCGATGCAAGAATCGGTGATTATCTGGTCATGGCCCGGAGACATGGAGAGAGATGGTATATTGCTGCCATGACCGACTGGAAACCGAGGAATTTTACGATCAGTCTGTCATTCCTCGGTGAGGAGGAATATATCCTGGAATATATCGAAGATGGATTAAATGCTGCCAGACATGCCGCCGATTATAGTATTAAGGAACAGCAGGTGACCCGGAGTTCATATGTGGAAATACGGATGGCACCAGGTGGGGGTTGGATGGGAGAAGTGAGAAAGAAGCAATAAAAAAAAACCCTGAGGCGATCAGGGTTTTTTTTATTCGGTTTATTGTTATTGCAACTGGAACGTGATGGGAACAATGTACCATACGTTAACAGGCTTACCACCCTGTTTGCCGGGCTTCCATTCAGGAAGGAGTTTAATCACTCTCATTGCTTCAGCATCGAGGGC
>JAXDBV010000213.1:0-11949 GCA_034678415.1 Bacteroidales bacterium | reverse complement strand
GATGATACGGATAAGTTGCAAGAAATGGTATCATCGCATGATATGGTGGTCAGCCTGTTGCCCTATGTTCACCACATCGTGGTGGCGGAAACCTGCATCAGGTGTAAAAAGAACATGGTTACCACCTCGTACGTCAAACCAGAAATGCAGGCATTGGATGAGGCTGCCAGGCGAGCCGGAATCATTATCCTGAACGAGATAGGTGTTGATCCCGGCATTGACCATATGTCGGCCATGAAGATCATTGATCAGGTGCACCATAAGGGAGGAAAGATCCTCGAGTTCTACTCGATAACCGGCGCCCTGCCGGCACCCGAGGCGGCCGATAATCCTTTCAGGTACAAATTCTCGTGGAGCCCCAGGGGTGTAATTATGGCCGGAAACAACGACGGCAAGTACCTGAAAGACGGTAAAACAGTAAACATCCCCACCGAACGCCTCTTCAGGAATCCCAGTTCTGTGGACTTCCCCGGAATAGGTACCCTTGAATTCTATCCCAACCGCGATGCCGTTTCTTACATCGATATTTACGGAATACCCGAGGTACTCACCATGTACAGGGGCACGTTCCGCTTGCCGGGATGGTGTGAAACCATCGATGTGATGAAGCAACTGAAGCTTATCAGCTACGACAAGATTCCCCTGACAGGAAGAACCTATGCCGGCATGGTGGCGCAGCTCTGCGGATTTTCTGATGCAACCGGTATCCGTGAAAAGGTGGCGACAAAACTGAACATCTCCCCCGATGCCCATGCAATGAAGGCATTGCAGTGGCTGGGAATGTTCGATGATACACCGGTCGGGCGTGAAGAAGATTCACCTTTCGAGGTCACTTCCGATCTCATGATACGGAAGATGGAGCTGGGCAGGAATGAGCATGATATGATCGTGATGCAGCACACCTTCGTGGCCGGTTTTGATGACGGCCGGAAGGAAGTGATTATCAGCCGGCTGCTCGATTTCGGCACACCGGCCACCAACACCTCGGTAGCCCGCACTGTATCATTGCCCGCAGCCATCGCCGTCCGGATGATCCTTGATGGTGACATAGGGCTGAAAGGGGTGCATCGTCCCACACTCCCGGCTATCTATCATCCCGTGCTGGATGAACTCCTGGAACTGGGGATCACCCTAACCGAGGAGCATGGCCTCCCCGAGTCAGCAGGCATCAAGCTGGATCAGAAAGCAAGGTAGAAGGCATAGGTCAGGTTCCTGTAACCGTCAGTATACCCGCCTTTACTATCATGAATGCTGAGCCGGTCGTTAATAATATCTCCCATCACCGGCATGAATTCCAGGAGCGCACGCCGGGGAGTCGTCCCCGGGGTTGTGGCTACAATGAGTTCCCTCCTGAGGTACAATCCACTGTCATGTGCAATATTCACTAGGATTTTTTTCATATTGAAGGGAATTATCAGGGAAATGCGACCGCCGGGCGCCAGCAGAGTCTTTGAACCGCTGATGAGCTCCTCATACTTCAGGCACCTGTCGTGGCGAGCGGTAGCGCTTCCCTTCGTGAGGGAGTGTTTTGCACCACGAAAATAGGGAGGATTGGAAACGATGAGATCATACCTTTGATCACACGTACCAGCAAAGCACTGGAACGAATCGCAGATGATACGGATCCTGTCCTTCCATGGAGACAAAGCCACATTTTCTTCAGCCTGCAAGGCCGAAGCATGGTCAATCTCCACCGCATCGATCTGTGCACCGGTTCGCTGGGCCAGCATGAGGGCTAAAAGTCCGGTGCCCGTGCCCACATCAAGGATACGCATGACACCACCGGTGTATGACCATGCCCCGAGCAACACCCCATCGGTGGTCACCTTCATCACCGCAGCATCCTGCCGTACGACAAACTGCCTGAAACGAAACTCTGTGTGCGACATGCGAAGACCGTTGATTAAGCCTCATTAAATCCGGACTGTGATTGCCACCTGCCGGAACGAAGCTGTACCCGATTCATGAACGGTCAGCCCCGTTGCAGACAATCATCATTAATGTTTAATTTTACCGTGTTAAAAATACAGAGATGAGGCTGAATAAAAAAGACCTGAAGCTGTTCCTGGATGAGAAGGTTGACATGTATAACCGGTGGTCCTATTTCAGGGATGATCCCGTCAGTATACCTCATCTTTTTCAGCGAAAGGAAGACATTGAGATAGCAGGATTCCTAACCGCCACCATTGCCTGGGGCAGGCGGGAAACGATTGTCACAAGTGCGAAACGTATGATAGCCTTCCTGGAATACTCACCCTTTGATTTTGTTTTGCATCACAAAGAGAACGACCTGCAAAAAATCAGAGGTGTGATACACAGGACATTTCAATCAGATGACCTGATCTTTTTTATAAAATCTCTGAAGCGTATCTACCAGTCAAAGAACGGGTTGGAAGGCATTTTCAGATTATACCAGACCGGCACTTCCATGCAACCGGCCATTCACCGGTTCAGGGAACTGTTTTTTGAGGCACCTCATACGCAACGAATTGCAAAACATATCCCCGACCCTTTAAAAGGATCGGCGGCAAAAAGGATGAACCTTTTCTTACGATGGATGATCAGGAAAGACAGGAGTGGCGTTGATCCCGGTATATGGACCTCCGTTTCACCATCCAAACTTTCCTGCCCGCTGGATGTTCATTCCGGCAGGGTGGCAAGAAAGCTCGGGTTGCTGCACAGGAACATGAATGATGCCGGGGCTGTCAATGAACTCGACCTGGCATTAAGAGAGCTTGACGCCACCGATCCGGTTAAATATGACTTTGCTCTTTTCGGACTGGGTTGGTACGAAGGGCTTTAGGAAATCCATCCCCTCACGCTTCATCTCTGCTGCCACAGGGGATGAACCCCATCCCGGCACAGAAGCGCTGCTAATTATCTGATCCTCCGGTACTTCCTGTCTGGTCACGTCGCTGATGACCCGCGCTTCTAATAATACTTCTTTCCTGTAACGGCCATCCGGTTGGTGCCAGGACCGTAGCGACAAGACAGTACGGATTCATAACCGGTTCTCCTGATTCATCCTACTCGATGGAATAAAGGGGGAAGCACACATTGGGAGCATCTTCAGACAGCAATAAACCTGGTGCCGGTATGTGGCTTCAAAAGATGGTACCGGTATTAAACTGTTACGACAGATATTTTTTGCTGAATCGTCCGAGCAATGTGTGAAGTTCTTCATGCACACCCACGCCGATCACATTTTTTTCTATTTCCTCAAAATTCCGTAACAGTTCCTTCTGTTTTTGCTCCGTGAGCTTTTCATCACACAACGGGAAGAAGAGATTGTCTTCCTTGTCAATGTGATATCTTAGGAGAGAAACGTACGCCGTGGCAGATTCGGCAAATGTTTCTTCATCGAGGATGCGGTTGGTTATGGAACGCTCCATCTGTTTAACCAGTTCGCGGCCCTTCCTGTGCTGTTCAAGCATAATGCCTATCGGCCCGTTCTGTTTCTGAACCCCTGCTTCCTCCATGGCGGGAAACAAATATTCCTCTTCCTTGCCATGGTGGCACTTGTCGGCAAACACCTTCAGGAATCCTATGACACGTTCAATATCGTCAATATCGGATCCTTTGTTGCTTTTCACATTTTCAACCATCTTCTCAATCACATCCAATGCGACGAGAATCAGTTCATGTTCGTGCATTAAATCCTGGCTGGCTTTTTCCATGTTACACCTCCTTGTGATTTAAAGTTAATAAAATTACTGAATGGTAAGAATATCTGACAATGGTTAATGTTCTTTAAGAATTAGGCGCAGGGAACTGTTCCTGGTAATATAATTCCATGCCCAGTTGATAAAGATGATCAGTTTGTTCCTCACGCTAAGTATCAGCATCAGGTGTAGGAACATCCATACATACCATGCAAAATAGCCTTTAAATCTCAAGAAAGGCAGATCGACCACTGCTTTGTTCCTCCCGATCGTTGCCATAGAGCCCAGGTCCCTGTACTCATATTCATTTGCTTTCCCCCCGTTCAAAAAGGTATGAAAGGTACGGGCAAGGTTTCTCCCCTGGTTGATGGCCACATTGGCCACCTGCGGGTGTCCGGCCGGATACCTGGGAGTCTCCATGTATGCTATGTCGCCAATGGCATATAGATTCTCATAGCCTATCACTTTATTTATCCTGTCAACCCTGATACGGTTGGTTTTTGTGATCACCATTGGGGATAATCCCTTCAGGATGTTTCCGGTGACACCGGCCGCCCATATTACATTCCTGCTCTCCAGCACTTCACCGTTGCTTAGGGCTAACCGTTGCCCGTCGTAATGCTGAACAAACACCCCGGTTTTCAGGACCACACCAAGGTCTTTCAGGTATTTCTCCGAGGTTCGTTTTGCCATATCGCTCATGGTGCCCAGGGTATGGGGACCTCCTTCCAGAAGAATGATCCGGAGCCGGGAGATGTCTATTCCCGGGTAATCCCCGGGAAGAATGTCCCTTTTTATTTCAGCAAAAGCGCCTGACAGCTCTACCCCTGTTGGCCCCCCTCCCACGATAACGATATTGTATAAGCCATTCTCCCCCTTCCCGTCCGAATTGAGAATATTCTCGAAATTCTGCAGGATCACGTTCCTGATCTTTATAGCCTCATAGGTGGTTTTCAGGCCCAACGCATTCTCCATTACCGTCTCATTACCATAGAAATTGGTTTGGCACCCGGTGGCGATCACCAGGTAATCATAGCGGAAACTGCCGGCTGATGTGGTAATCATATTCTTTAACGGATCAATGGAGTATACCTCGGCCAACCGGATGACAACATCCTTTCTCTTCCGGAAGATTCTTCTGAACGGAAAGGAGATGCTGGAAGGTTCAATCTGCGAGGTGGCCACCTGGTAAAACAGCGGCTGAAACTGGTGATGGTTCAATCGGTCAATGAGCGTGATTTCAAATAATCCCTTTTTCAGGTTCCTGATGAATTGCAATCCGGCAAATCCACCGCCGATTACAATTATTCTTTTTTTCATTTTTCACCATTAAAAGCAGTAATCCTGCAGAACTAGATGCTCTATATTATTAACAGTTCCCAACGGGGAAAGTTCACCTAGAAAGAGGAATAAATTTCGGGAAAAACGGAGAAGAGCAGGTGTTGCAGAGATTAACAAACCGGTGGTTTATTTGTTGTAAAGCTAGGGGATTTGAGCTTATGAAAACAAACACGCTTCTGTTCATTATTGACATGCAGAACGATTTCTGCAGGCCTGACGGGGCATTGTATGTTCCTGGGGCGGATCGTGACACGGTCAGATTGGGGAAATTTATCCATTCATGTTCAGAAGAGATTGATCATATCATCATGACCCAGGATCAGCACCAGGTTATTGATATCTCACACCCGGCATACTGGGAAGATAGCACAGGAAGGTCACCCTCACCCTTTACACTTATCCATGCCAGGGATGTGACCGACGGTACCTGGATACCGCGCTTCAACAGGGGAAAAGCCCTGGATTATCTTGTGAAGCTCGAGAAACAAGGTGAATTTCAGCACGTTATATGGCCTGAACATTGCATCCTCGGTTCGTCAGGTGCAACGATAGCGGATGAAATTATGGATCCTGTCAGGGTATGGGCAAGGAAAGGAAGATATTTTCAGGTGGTAACCAAGGGAACACATCCTCTCACGGAACATTTCGGTGCCCTGAAAGCCCAGGTACCGATAGAGGGAAGTCCTGAAACACAACTAAACACTGCACTGGTGAAAACCCTTCGGCAATACGATACCCTCTTGATTGCCGGTGAAGCCAGGAGCCACTGCGTTGCCTCCACCATTAAACAGATGATGGAAATCGACGGCCTTGCCCGGAAACTTATAATCCTTGAAGACTGCATGTCGGATATTGCCGGCTTCGAAACACAGGCGTTACCAATCTATGAAACGGCAGAAAGGAGGGGGGCTCGTTTCATCCACAGCACCGAATGGGATTGAATGACAGATAATCCGCACACAGCCGCACTATGATCATAAAATATTTCACCGATAATGACCTGTATAAGTTCACCACGATGAATGCCATACAAAAACTGTATCCCAATGCACGGGTCAGATACAGTTTTATAAACAGGGGGCATACATTTTTCCCGGACGGTTTCGAAAGTGCCCTGAGGAAGGAGGTGGATAATGTTACCGGTATAGCTCTTAATAAGGAGGAAGAGCGGTTTCTGAAATCGCGGTGCTATTTTTTCGACCCTGTATTTATCGATCTTCTGAAGGGATATCGTTTTGACCCGGGAGAAGTAACGATCGGCGTCCATGACGGGAGGCTGAGCGTTGAAATTGAAGGGTTGTGGTATCGTACCGTTTTATGGGAGGTCCCCTTGCTGGCAACCATATCGGAGCTTTACTACAGGATGGCGGGGGAAAAAGTCCGGGAGGTGGAAGAGCGTGCTGCCAGGAAAGCCTTAAAACTGAAAGGAATGAAAGCCGAATTTTCTGATTTCGGCACACGACGCCGCTTCTCCCTTGATGTTCATGACAGGGTGATTAAAACGTTGAAAACCGTTTCAGGTAAGTATTTCAAGGGTACCAGCAATCTATTCCTTGCGATGAAACACAACCTGACCCCTATCGGCACGCATCCTCATGAATGGTTCATGTTTCACGCCTCCCAGTACGGATACCGGTCAGCCAATGCCAGGGCACTGGATGCCTGGGTAAGCGTTTACAAGGGAGATCTGGGTATAGCACTGAGTGATACCTTCACATCGGATAATTTCTTTAAGAGCTTCTCCAGGCTGCATGCAAAGCTGTTTGACGGCATACGCCACGACAGCGGAGATCCCATCGTATTCATCGATAAGGCGCTGAAGCATTATAAGGATAACGGTATTGATCCGGAAACCAAGACCATCGTGTTCAGTGATGCCCTGAACCCGGACAGCATTAAAAAAATAAAAAAGTATGCAAATGGAAGGATACACGATGTGTACGGGATAGGCACCTATCTGACCAATGATGTGGGCGCCAAACCTCTGGATATCGTCATAAAAATGATCGCTGCGAAGCCTGACAGCAAGAACAGGTACCAGCCCGTCATCAAGCTTTCGGACGATGCGGGGAAACAAACCGGTCCCCCGGATGAAATAAAAATCTGCAGAAAACTGCTTGATCTTGATGAGAGCTGATCCCGGACCGTCAGGGATGACCGTAGCCGGATGATGGAAGATCCTCACTGGATATCGATCTCAACGTCACCTGGACCGGACGGTTTAACTGTCGGCAGACCGTTGACGGGAGGCTTGAATACCCCCGCTCTTAAATGTATTTTGCCACACATGGTCCAACGACCATTTCCCCGGGCCAAAAACCACAAGATATATCAGCAGAACTGTCATGGCAAAATCGGTACGGTATTCGTGAGCAAATACCCAGAATCCCCTGTTCTGAAGCAACGGCCATTTGGTAGTAATAAAGGCAGTGACCATGATGACCAGGAGAGGAATGCCGGCAAGCCGTGTCGCTGCCCCCAGCAGGACGAGGAATCCGCAAATAACCTCAAACACACCCGTAAAATAAGCCCAGAATTCCGGATCGGCAAAACCGATCTTCTCAAACCGTCCCGTACCAAGCACTTCAGGAAATAAAAACTTCTGGATGCCTTCCGACAGGAATATCAATCCCACCCCGAGTCTGACCGGTATCCCCCGCCACTCGTCACCGGTCCTGAAAATATAATGTACTAACCTGTCGGTTGCCATATCCCTGTTCTGACGATATTCCTGTCTGGTGAGGACCTGTACCAGTATTACTACACCAAAGCATTTATTAAACAAATATTGTAACTTATTTGTTTACAGGAAGTAACTAATTTAACGGCTGTTGTATGGAATACAGGATCGAACATGATTCGATGGGGGAAGTACGTGTACCGTCATCGGCATACTGGGGAGCACAGACAGAACGCTCGCGCCTCAATTTCAGGATCGGCCCGGAAGCAAGCATGCCTGCGGAGATCATCAAAGCGTTCGGTTATATAAAGAAAGCCGCCGCCATTACAAACTTTGAACTGGGTGTCCTGCCTGCCGAAAAGAAAGACATGATCGTTGCGGTATGCGATGAAATCATTGACGGCACACTTAACGACCATTTTCCGCTGGTCATCTGGCAAACGGGTTCGGGTACACATACCAACATGAACGTGAATGAGGTGATTGTCAACAGGGCTCATATCCTCGGTGGAGGTAAACTTTTTAGCGCTGAAAGGCTCCTGCACCCGAACGATGATGTGAACAAATCGCAATCGTCAAACGACACATTCCCTGCAGCCATGCACATTGCCGCATATATGGTTACCGAAAGCATAACCCTTCCGGGTCTGCAAACGCTGAGGGATACCCTTGCCCTTAAATCGGAACAATTCATGAATATTATCAAGACAGGCAGGACACATCTGATGGATGCCGTGCCGTTAACCCTTGGGCAGGAGATCTCCGGTTATGTCCAGCAGCTGGATAACAGCATGCGTGCCATACGCAATGCGCTGGTCATGGTTCGTGAGCTGGCATTGGGCGGTTCTGCGGTTGGCACAGGATTAAATATCCCTGCCGGTTATGCTGGACGTGTGGTGCGTATCATTGCCAACCTGACCGGGATCCCCTTCGTTTCAGCGCCGAACAAGTTTGAATCACTAGCTGCACACGATGCTATGGTGGAAATAAGTTCAGCCCTGAAGCGCGCTGCCGTGTCGCTGATGAAGATTGCCAATGATATCCGTCTTCTCGGCTCAGGCCCACGGTGCGGCTTTGGTGAACTCTTACTTCCCGCCAATGAACCCGGGTCATCCATCATGCCGGGTAAGGTGAATCCCACGCAGGCGGAAGCTTTAACCATGGTCTGTGCACAGGTTATCGGCAACGATGTGGCTGTTACCGTGGGAGGAAGCCATGGTCATCTTGAACTGAACGCCTTCAAACCGCTCATTGCGGCCAATGTGCTGCAGAGCGCCCGTCTGTTGGGCGATGCATGCTCCTCATTCAGTGAACACTGTGCATCGGGCATCGAGTCCAACCATTCCTCAATCAAAGCTCACCTGGATAACTCATTAATGCTGGTTACCGCCCTGACTCCGTACATCGGGTATGACAACAGCGCCAGGATAGCTCATAAGGCTTTCAGTGAAAATACCTCCCTGCGGCAAGCCGCCCTTAGCCTGGGACTGGTCACACCGGAACAGTACGACGAGTGGGTTCAACCGCAACGAATGACAGGGTTGCAGCCCTTTTAGGCCGGATACAGCTCCCGTTTTTTATCCACCGACCAGCCTGTTTTCAGGCCAATCACAAATAAGGTCAGGGCAACAGCACCTATTGCAAACACGGTATCGCCAACTATCCGTAGCCACCGCAGCGTCTGCAAGGTTGAATCTTGCATAAACTCAGCCGACCGGGCATACCACATCCCCTGTTTGATGCTGGCAATGGTCTGCAGCACACCCACTGGAAGCAGACTTATCAGCAACATCAGCAGTAACCCGATATTCATGGACCAGAAGGCGATGCTCAGGATTCTTGTTTTCCATTCATATTTGATGGTAAGCCCTTTGAGGACGAACAGCATTAAACCGATGGCCAGCATTCCAAACACCCCGAAAAGGGCGGCATGACCATGTACAGGGGTGGTATTTAGCCCCTGCATGTAATACAGTGCAATGGGAGGATTGATAAGGAAACCGAACAGTCCGGCCCCCACAAGGTTCCAAAAGCTGACAGATATAATGAAATAGATAGGCCACCGGTATGCGGTAACCCAGGGAGTGGCCTTGCTCAGACGGAGGTTATGATATGCCTCGAAACCCATAAATACCAGCGGAACCACCTCGAGGGCACTAAACGTTGCACCCAGCGCAATAATGGCCGTGGGGGTTCCGGCGAAGTAGAGATGGTGAAATGTACCGATCACTCCCCCGCTCAGGTAAACAATGGTAGCAAACAGCACACCGGCGGTGGCATATTTCACATTCAGCAATCCCATTCTCACAAAGAGGAAAGCAGCCACCACGGTGGCAAACACTTCAAAGAATCCCTCCACCCAGAGGTGCACGACCCACCATCTCCAGTATTCCGCTATTGACAGATGGGTTTGTCTTGCCCACATGAGGCCTGCACCATAAAATCCTGCGATGGCGATGGCGGCGATGACAAACAGCAGCAGGAGCTGGCGGCTCTCCGAAGGTCTGACCAGTACAGGCCACAGGGCACGGAACATGAGGATGAGCCATATGATGAACCCGGCAAAGAGAAAAATCTGCCAGAACCGTCCCAGGTCAACATATTCATATCCCTGGTGGCCGAACCAGAAATTTTCTGCCAGGCCGAGCTTTTGCATGATACCCATCCATTCACCCGCAAGAGATCCTAAAACGATAACCAGGAGTGCCGTGAAGAGGATATTCACTCCCAGCTGCTGGTATTTTGGTTCGACGCCCGATACGGCCGGTGCGATATACAGACCAGCGGCAAGCCATGAGGTGGCAATCCAGAAAAGGGCAAGCTGTACATGCCAGGTACGCGAAACGGAGTACGGCAACAGATTGTCCAGATTTAAACCATAAAATCCACTGCCTTCCACGCCGTAATGAGCGGTAACCACTCCCGTCAGGATCTGAACAAGGATAAGCAGCACCACAACCCAGAAATACTTGAGGGTTGCCCGCATCGATGGCGTTGGATTCAGTCCGACCAGCGGGTCATTCTGGGGTAACAACGATGAATCAAGGATATCCGACCTGTTACGGGCATTATAGTATGCCAGCAGCCCTATGCCCACAAGAAGCATGATAACGCTGAATCCGGTCCAGAGAACTATTCCGGGAGTTGGTGTGTTTCCAATCATTGGATCAGGAGGCCAGTTGCTGGTGTAGGTGATCTCCGTACCGGGACGATTGGTGGTACATGCCCAGGCCGCCCAGAAGAAGAAAGCATTCATGTACTGCATGCGGTCTGGATCCTTAATGGTATTGGCAGGAATGGAATATGCCGTTCTCATGTCCTCCATCAAAGGATCATTCATAAAAAGCCCCCGGTAATGGTTGCAGTTGTTTCGTATCGCTTCAGCCCGCTCATCCGACACCGTGAGAATGCCTGTGTTGCTGTCGAAGGTGTTCCTTCGTAATGTTTTCTGAAGCCTTGCTCTCAGCATCGCCTGACGTTCTTCGTCCAGGGCGGAAAATGGTGTGCCGAATTCCTTACCTGCCCATCGATCCAGGAGGAACATCGCTTCCCTGTGAAGCCAGTCGGCCGACCAGTCGGGGGCTACATACGCCCCGTGACCCCACACGGTACCTATCTCCTGTCCTCCAACAGACTGCCAGACATTCTGCCCGTCCTTTATTTCACGGGAAGTAAATAATACCTCACCGCTTTCAGTTACCACCTTCTCGGGTATGGGCGGTTTATCCCTGTAGATCTCACGCCCGAAAATCAACAGAACCGAAAATGAGATAACGGTAATACACACAAAACCAATCCATAGTGTCCTTGTTTTCATGACTGCCAGATTTTAGTTTAACATGGTATACCCTTTTCCAAACCTAAATTTACATAAGCGGATCAGAAATCACAATAGTGCAAAAATCCATTATGAAGCATGACTTCACTCTGTGAAGATTGATATTGCAGAGGAGTATTCCTGTCAGGGCCGAACAGATGTTAATAGTGATACCACTTGCAGCAAGGAAGAGGAAAATAAAATACCTGTCAGGAAAAATACAACACCCGGCCGGCAGGGGATAACCAGATAATAGTGTGGTACTGGTGCTGTTTACTTTATGATGCCATCGCGGATGGTCAGCATGCGGTCGGCCATATGGGCCAGTTCCTGGTCGTGGGTTACCACGACAATGGTTTGGTGGTAGGTATCCCTAAGGGAGAAGAATAACTCGTGCAGTTCTTTTTTGTTTTTACTGTCGAGATTTCCCGATGGCTCATCGGCCAGGA
>JAXDBV010000212.1:0-11317 GCA_034678415.1 Bacteroidales bacterium | reverse complement strand
GTATACCTGATGCTGGCAGAAGGGATGGTAGTGGTAAGGCTCACAGACTGGTTTCCGGGGTATATACCCGGCGCGGGTGAGAACAGTATGCCATGTGCGATCCTGTACTCTGAGGCCGTATTATTGGGTGAGCCGGGAGATGACTGGCTGAAATACACCCATTCATTCCCGGCATTTCTTCCGTATGAGTGGTTCAGGAACTGCCTGGGGAAACGGATGGTGTCGACGGGCAGGCCGGCCGGATCGTACAGGCCGATGAATTCACCCCCCACATCGAGCTTGAAACCGGTGTGAAGGGCCTTGCCCTGGCTATCAAACCCGTCGGCCCAGACGAGGAGGAAGCCGCCGGGAGCGATCTGAACACCCTGCGGAAACTGCCACTTATCGGGATTGTCAGGGTTGTCAGTGAGATAATATCCGGCAAGGACGGCCGGTGTCGCGCCCGTATTCCTGAGCTCAACCCAGTCGCCCGACTGACCGTAGTCCGGATCCATCAGTACCGTTGTATTCCACGCCATCATTTCATTTATCACCACCTGTGATGAAAGAAATGACGGACAGGATGTCAACAGGATCCAAACGAGAAGAAAACGGGTATAATTCCCTGTTTTTAAAACTGAACAACAACACATTCTACCGGCAATTTATTAATATTGCTCCTTATTAACAAATTTTATCAAACCAGGACACATGAACCGTTCCCCTATTAAGACCCGATTTCTGCTGATTATGTTGCTTCTGTTGTTCTCTTTAAGGACGAACTGCCAAGTAAGTGATGTAGAGTTATGGGCAGGCCCCATTTTCAGGTACAGTTTTCTGAGGATCTTCCGGGCGGAAATTGAGCAACAGGTACGTTGGAACGAGAATATTTCGGCCTATAATCTCACCTTCACCGAGGCAGGGCTCAGGGCAAAGATCATCGACGGCCTGTATTTTAAAGCCAAATACCGGTACAGTTTCATGAACAATGCTCCGGAAGAGGATCCTGATGATGAGGAATACAACGAGCAGCGGTACATGCTTGACCTGTCCTATGGCCGAAAACTGTTCAATTCGGGGCTGTCGGCCGACCTGAGGGTTCGTTTCCAGGAATCGCACCAGGATATCACAAAAAAACGGTTCACATATCTGAGGAACCGGCTGGAACTGTCATACAAGGTTAGCGGCTGGCTGGATCCATTCATCTCGGTTGAGATGTTCTACCGTTTCAACGATATCAACCAGGTACGGAAATACCGCTATACGGTTGGAACACAGTTTGAGGTAACCCGGTATCTTGAGATCAATCCCTTCGTGCATTACCAGCAGGATGTAAATGTGAAAAGCGCTGAGGACAAGATACGGCTGGGGCTGGAGGCGGTAGTAGATATCGACAAGTTCTTCTGATGAGTGGCAATAACACCTGAGGCTTGACACAGGAAAGCTGTTCTGTTGTGTCAGAGCCGGCCAGGAGCATTTGCGGGCTGATTGCCGTGTTATAAAACGCAGCAAGGCCCGGTTATCCAATGATACCACTGTGCCGTCAGTTCCTTTGCAGAATCCGGAAAACCGTTAACAGCCTCTCACCGGTATTTAATGAATTCCCTCTCATTTAATTCAATAATTTCACCGGTTGCGTCTCACGCGCCTGTCGAATTCCTTCGGCTGTTTCGGGACACCGGTAACATCAGCTTGGTCTTTCAGATACCCCGGACGGGTTTCCAGAGCTTAAGCCCAAGGTCAAGGCGGCTTTTCTTCCTGAATCCTGCCTGTTCGTAAATCACCAGGGCGGCTCCCAGGGCTGTGGCATTGTCGATGTATGAGGTGTAGATTTTCTTGTTTTTTAATCGTGATGCCAGGTACCGAACAAAAATCTCGTTTCTCGCGAACCCGCCCGAGACAAAAACATTTCCGATATCATCGGATGCAGGGATAACCAGGTGTATGGATTCAAGGCATAATTCGGTCAGGTCAACCATGAAACGGTGATAAGCTTCGCGGAATGAAGAGAACATGGAAAGATCAGCGTGGCGGTCAACAAAATCATCGGGTATTCCTTCCCTGAAAAACACTCCCGCTGTGCCGGCAAATTTCACCAGGAGGTTCTCGTTGATGGCAATGGAATGAAAGGCCGTTTCCGGGAGCCTGAAATGCTCAGATATTCTCTTGATATTCACATCATGGATATATCCCATGAACAGGCGTGACGATTTTACCGGTTGCTGGCTGATGCTCATATAACAGAGGCAATCCTTGTTCAGCTGTTCACGGGTTAGCGGTTCGTGGTTGAAGGGGTTCATGTTTATGCACCATGTACCTGTGGACAACAGCAGGAATTTCTCCTGGCTGCCCATGATGTAAGGAGCCAGGGAAGCTGAGCTGTCGTGGATGCCGACGCCGACCAGCAGTTCCTGTCCGTCGAGATGAACCGTTGTTATTTCGTTGTTGGGGACCGGTTCGGGCAAGGAGATATTCTCATCGGCGAGCCAGGGGTGATACCTCATATTATCAAAATCCCACATCGCGGTATGACAGCCGATAGAGGTATATTCGGAACACACCTTGCCCGTGAAAAGGTATGAGAGATATTGTGGGAGGTGGAGGATGGTTTTTGTCTGGCGGAACAGTTCCGGTTTCTTCTCTCTGAGCCACAGGATCTGCATTCCTGAATTGAGCATACCCAGTGCGGGGGAGGCGGTACGGCGGCTGAATTCCGCCACTCCGCCGTACCTCTCGTAGATCCGGTCAGTGATACCCCCGGGCATGGGCTTCAGGTAGTTATATGCTTCACCCAGCCGGTGTCCGTGCTCATCGAGGTAAACAATAGTGGCGCCGTAGGTAGTAAAGTTCACTGCTTTCACCCTGTATTTCCTGTTATTGATCACCGAGAGGAGGGTTGATTTCAGCCATGATTCCACCGCATCGAGGTCGTCACATTCAAAATCATCGTCATCCCGTTTGACAGGTATGGCTTTTTCTTCCTGGAACCTTACACGCAATGCTTCATCGAAAAGCAGGATCTTTTTGTTGGTTTTTCCAACATCAAAGACAGCAATTACATCTTTCATTGGACAGACTAAATTATTATAAACGTACCTTACCTTTTGCTGAGCACCTGTTTCTCATATTTTTGAATTTCGTTGATATACGATTCGCCAACCGGCACGTCCTCAGTGGCGCAGTAGTAGTCCCATACGGCTCCGAATGGTTTGGTTTTTGTTTCCTCGAGGAGGGCGAGTTTTTCGAAGTTACGTCCCCGCATCTCATATTCCCTCAGCTTTCTGGAGGGGTTAAGCAAGGCCATCATCAGGGCTTTCTGTGCCGAGCGTGTACCGATGACATAGGCTCCTATCCTGTTCATGCCTGCGTCGAAGAAGTCGAGGCCGATATTCACCTTATCGAGTTTGTCAGCCCACACGATTTCTTCAAACAGGGTTCTGATGTCATCGTTGAGGATCACGACGTGATCGCTGTCCCAGCGGATGGGGCGGGTGAGGTGAAACAGCAAGTCGTCGAGATACTGGAACACGGCGGAGACTTTATCGGCAACCTGTTCGGTAGGGTGGAAATGGCCGATATCGAGGCATAGCATGATTCCTTTCTTAATGGCATAGCCGAGGTAGAATTCATGGGATCCCACG
This sequence comes from Bacteroidales bacterium, assembly GCA_034678415.1. Classification (GTDB taxonomy): domain Bacteria; phylum Bacteroidota; class Bacteroidia; order Bacteroidales; family VadinHA17; genus JAXDBV01. The sequence goes on along the minus strand of JAXDBV010000212.1, from coordinate 7,697 downwards.
GTATATGCTTCGAGGCCGATCCCGAAGAGTTTCGATTCGACGGCATCGGCCATCAGTTTCGGGTCGATACGTTTTCGGAGGATCTTGTCGAGCGATTCCCTAAGGGTTGCGCGGTACCGGAAGCGGTTCAGGGTGATATCTTTTGATCCGTCAGGGATCCAGATATTATGAACACAGCGGCTGCCCAGTTCTTTGCCCATATAGGCAGCGATATCGCGGCAGCGTTTCACATGTTCAATCCAGAACTCACGGATCCCCGGATCGGGATGGGAAAGGGTAAATCCCTCGTCTGCTTTTGGATGGGAGAAGAGGGTGGAGTTAAAGTCCAGGCCGATACCAATATTCCTGGCCCATTGCACCCAGCTCTCGAAGTGTTTTGGCTCGATCGCATCGCGGTCGGCTTTCCCTTTCCTGAAGTCTCCATAGATAGCATGCAGGCTTAACCGTTGTTTCCCGGGCAGCAGGGATAACACCTTTTCGAGGTCGGTTCTGGCTTCTTCGATCGTACGGGCCCTGCCGGGATAGTTACCAGTAGCCTGTATGCCGCCCGAAAGGGTGGCATCAGGATTCTCAAATCCTCTCACATCGTCGGTCTGCCAGCAGTGAAGGCTGATCTGAATTTTATCCATCGCTTTCAATACCTTTTCGGTATCCACTCCAATGGCAGCATACTGTTCTTTTGCCAGCGCATAGGATTTTTTTATTGATTCTGATATTTTCATAGCAAATTGTGTATTTATTCCATGTAAAACATTTCTTCAAGAGGGATGGTAACCGGCGAGTTATCAAGGTTGGTCTCCATGATATCGGCCATATAGGCCCACCATTTTTTCACGATCTCTGTTGTTCCGAGATCCTGGGATGAGGCGGTACCCGACTGTTCCTGGTATGCGAAGAGAGTGTTTGTCTCCTCGTCAAGGAAGATGGAATAATTGCCGATACCCTGGTTTTTCAGCAACCTGACCAGTTCAGGCCATATTTCATGGTGTCTCCTCCTGTACTCTTCCCTGAAGCCGGGAAGGAGTTTCATTTTAAAGCCAAATCGTTTTGCCATAGGATTAGGTGTTAGCCAAGTTTGACGATAAATGTTGACAGGATCAGAACAATAATCCCGATAATAAGGACGGTGATGGTTTTCCTGCTCACGCCTTTCCATTCCCTGAGGAGTATTCCCCAGATATTACTGATAGCGATATTCAGAGCCATGAGGATACTCCAGCCGAAGACAGCCATGCTGGGGGGCAGTTTGCTGGAACCCATACCGAAGAAGTGGAACTGGAGAAACCACAATAAACCGGCGAGAAAAGTGAAGAAGAGGTTGTTCAGCAGCAGGTTGCCCGTGCCGGTAACATAATCGCGGTATGATTTATTTTTCACGTTAAGGTAGCTGCAATATACGAGGTTGGTAATAAATCCTCCCAGGAGAATAAAAATGAGGGTTGGGTTTTTCTGGAAGAGGGGGTTTGTTCCATGGGCGAGGGCGATGTTTTCAATGGGTTTCCCGGCTTCAAATCCGAAATTGAAGCAGGCGCTCATGATGCCGGCAAACACCGCCACGAGGATTCCTTTTTTCAGGGCGAACTCCTTCACTGCCGCTTTTTTTGCCTCCTCCGACATTTCTTTGCTTTTCAGCGACCCGGCATAGCCGATAACGATGATTCCGGCCACGGTAATAGCAACCCCGATGACGGTAAGGATTCCACCGGTGGTTGCGAAGAGGCTATTCCCAGCAATGATCGGAGGCAGGAGTGTTCCAAAGGCGGCACATAGTCCCAGTGCGATACTTTGACCGAGCGCCACACCCAGGTAACGGAGGCTCAGACCGAAGGTAAGGCCGCCAAAGCCCCAGAGAATGCCAAAGAATACAGCCATCAGCTTGGCTGATGACGGTGCTTCGCGCAGGATAGGCATCAGTTCGCCCCGCGGGATGAAGATCAGTGCAAATATCCAGGGGATGATGATCCAGGCAAACAAACCCTGGGAAATCCAGTATGATTCCCATGCCCACTGTTTCACTTTCTTGAACGGCACATAAAAACTTGCTGCACCTATGCTGCCAAGAGCAATCAGTGCGATACCTAAGAATGGATTCATACAAAACAGTTTACAAGATTTTTGTTATGTGATTATTTCATAATTTTTTCAATAAAAATTCCTTCACATGCCAATCAAATATAATGAATTATGTTTATTTTCAACCAAAATCAAACAACCGTTGACCCATGATGGGAATTCATTATTTTCCGGTCATTTTTTCCCTGGCATTGTTGCTGTCTGCCTGTACTGGCTTGCCGACAGCCAGGAACGATCTGATTATTCACCTGGATCATCAACGCTGGTCATTCCATCAGGCAGGTGAAGCAATATGGTATCCGGCTGCGGTGCCGGGCACCGTCCACCTCGATCTCATGAGAAACGGAATCATTGATGATCCCTTCATGGGAATGAATGAGCAGACAGTTCAGTGGGTAGGCGAAGCCGACTGGGAATATCTTACAACTTTCACTGTGACGTCATCAATGATGAAAAAAGACAGGATCGAACTGGTATTTGAAGGCCTTGACACCTATGCTAAAGTATGGGTTAACGGAAGCCTGCTGTTCCATGCCGATAATATGTTCATCCCATGGAAAGCCGACTGTAAAGAAGTTCTGAAGGAAGGGGAAAACGAGCTGCGGGTGGTATTCAGCTCTGCGGTGAAGAAAGGGTTGGAAAAGATGAAAACGCTCAGTTATATCCTTCCCGTGAGCAATGAACAGGTACCGGCCGATCAGCGATCGAGCATTTTCACGCGCAAGGCACCGTTCCATTACGGGTGGGACTGGGGTCCGCGCCTGGTCACCTGCGGGATATGGAAACCCGTATACATCGAAGCCTGGGATAAAGCCCGCATTACCGGCATGTACTTCATACCCAGATTAGTCACCGACAGTATTGCCCGATACATGGTAAACCTGGAAATTGAATCGGAAAAAGACTCAAAATACAGGATTGACCTGATGATCGGGGACAGCAGTATACCACATCGCATTGTTCAGCTCAGGGAAGGGATCAACGCGTTGGATCTTGCCGTTGAGATTCAAAATCCTGTCCTCTGGTGGCCCAACGGTTCAGGTGAGTCATACCTGTATGATGTCGCATGTACTTTAAAGGATAACCGGAAGGTGATTCACAGGGCGAAACAAAAACTTGGTATCAGAAACCTGCAACGCACGGGCATCAATGACACCATTGAAGGAAGCTTTTGTTTCTATCTTAACGGCAGGCCTGTTTTTATGAAAGGCTGTAACTACATCCCTCCCGATTATTTCTCACCCAGGATCACACGGGAGAAATATAACCAGCTACTGGACGATATGGTGAAAGCAAACATGAATATGGTCAGGGTATGGGGGGGTGCTGTCTATGAGGATGACATATTTTATGATCTCTGTGATGAAAAAGGGATACTGGTATGGCAGGATTTCATGTTCTCCTGCGCCATGCCCCCCGGCGATTCAGCCTATCTGGAGAATGTGAGGAAGGAAGCGGAGCACCAGGTGAAACGGCTGAGGCATCATGCATGTCTGGCTATCTGGTGCGGCAATAATGAAAACCTGTCGGGATGGCATAACTGGGGGTGGAAGGAAAGCTTTCCGAAAGAGATAAGTAACAGGGTATGGAAAAACTATGAAAAAATCTTTTATGATATCCTTCCCTCCGCTGTCTATACCTACGATGCACAGCGGTCGTACCATGCCTCTTCACCCTCCTCGGACCGGAATACGCTTGCCGACCGTACCTCGGGCGATGAGCACGACTGGACAGTCTGGTTCGGGCAAAAACTGTTCTCATCCTACGGTGAGAATGTGGCCAGGTTCGTGAGTGAATACGGGTTGCAGTCTGTACCAGACATCACCACTATCCGGGCTTTTACCGCTGACCAGAATCTTTCGCTGAGCTCCCCCGATATCATTTACAGGCAGCGGTGCAGGATGGACTGGCTGCAACCGGGATTCACCGGCAATGATATGATGTTGTGGTACATATCCCGTTATTATGGCGAACCTTCCGGCTTTGAAGAAACCATCTACCTCAGTCAGCTGACCCAGGCGTTGGGACTCCGTACCGCCATTGAACAGCACAGGAAGAGCATGCCATGGTGCATGGGTTCGCTTTTCTGGCAGATCGATGACTGCTGGCCCACCCTGTCGTGGTCGACCATTGATTATTACGGCAACTGGAAAGCCGCTCATTACCAGGTGAAAAGAGCCTATGAAAAGCTTCTCCTGGTGACCGACAGCTTACCGGGCGAGATTCTTGTCCATGCCGTATCCGACCTTACTGAGCCGCTGAAGGGAACCCTTCAAACCACGCTGTTGGATTTCTCTGGAAGGATCATCAGCCGGTGGTCTTCGGCGACCGTCATCCCGTCAAATACCAGCACCCTTATCGGCAGATACGGAAGGGATACCCTTCCTCCATTTGCGCCTGAATCAACGGTTATGGTGGTTGCATTTGTGCAGGGAAGCGACACAGTGGCGGAAAAGGAATATTATTTCCGGCTGCCAAAAGATCAGGCCCTGCAAAAGCCGGATATTAACTGTTCCGTCAGGAAACATGGCGACGGTTATATCTTCAGCCTTACCACCGACAAACTGGCCCATGCAGTACGGATACAGGTGAATGAATTCAAAGGCTCCTATTCCGATAATTACTTTGACATGCTGCCCGGCAGGACCTACGAGATCCTGTTTCACCCGGAGAGGAAGACAATGGAAATTGTAAGGCATATGCTGGAGATCACCAGCTACTATACCATCGAGTGAGTCTACTCCTGTTTTTTCAATGCACGGACAGTAAACTCCTCAAATAGTCCATAATCCAACAGATCATATTGATCGCCTGCCGGCTGGAGGGCCGGGGCATTCCTGAAGCTCCAGGGTGACACTTCACCCTGCCTTCCTTTCTGGTGATGGGGGCCAAGGAGGTTTTTGAGGCTCCCGTATACGAGAACCGATACTTCATTCTTCCCCGTCCTCACATACGACGAGATGTCCTTTTCATACGGAGGGGTGTATATCAACCCTGCCTCTTTCCCGTTCACCCTCACACTGGCCACTGTACCGTTCCACTGTCCCATGGAAAGCAAATAACCGCCGGCTTTTTTCACCGCAGAGAAGGTGCCTGTATATTCAACAACATCCGGGTAGAAAGGCATACCCTGAGCCTTCCATGATCCTGTCGTTAACGGCTGAGGCGGGCATATGATAAACCCGCTGTCAGCCGGGGTCAGGGAAAAATCACCTAAAATATATACCGGTTCAAGTTCACAATGGATAGACATGGGGCTGGCTTCAACACCAATCTCATTCCATCCCGGCCCGGTGTATGCACCGATGTCGAACACGCTAAACTGTTTATCGAGCCACCACCGGTTGGGCAGGGGCTCAACCTTTTGCCCGTTGACTGATACTACATACAGATGCGCTCTTTCGACAACCACCTGTAAACCGGCTGTGTTCATGTTCTCAGTGATGCGGAAAGGGAACCGTGCCTTGAATCCGGAGCCCGACCCAAAGCTGTCCTTCTCAAGGATATTCTTTTTAAACTGTATAGTACGGAACCATGGATTACCCTGTATACCATGATGGCTGTAAATCATTTCCGCCGCCCGGATGAAATAGAGAAGCTCCTCCTTGTTCTCACCCAGGTTGAGGTAACAATAATCGAGAGTCAGCACATTTGGGGAACGGGGCTTTACCGAAAGGTTGCCGTCCAGTGGCATGGCTTCCGCAGGGATCATGGATTCAGGTTCAGTCCATGATCCTTCAGGTCTGTCATTAGGGACAAACAGGAGAAGGCTTCCGGCAGGATGAAGGGTAAAGCTGATGCTGATCAGGCTGTCATTCTTTTCGGCAGGATACTTATAAATATTCCCTGAAGAGGGATTGAGGCACAGGGCTTCCTCCCCTTTCATCCTGACAGTGCCCCTGGCTTGTTCATGGAGGCTGTAATTGACAAGGAATACCAATTGACCGTCATCCAGGATTCTTCTCTGGTGATAGACCTCACCACCCCAGGATCCAGGCTGGACGGCAACAAACCATGGTTCAGGGATCCCGGGAAGATTATTCAGGAGATGTTCCCGGTCAGCCCTGATCCATTGCGCGGGATATTTGCGGGCAATTTCCATTACCCGTTCATCCTCTGACCCGTTGATATAGATGGGAGGATCGGTGCAGGAAACAACCTGTCCTCCGTTTTCAACATACTGTATCAGCAGGCCGGCTATCCTGCTTTCCAGGTTTTCCAGCATGGGAGGGAGGATCACAAGGCTGTAATGCCTGTTTCCCACGGTAAACAGCCGATTGTTGACTGAACCATGGAGTGAGATAACATGTTCCGATCCGAGGTCATATTCTACCTGGTGTTTCTCGAGGAAGGAAAGGAACTCATGGAAGGTTTTTCTCATTGTTTCCAGTTCCGGGTTTTCATTTCCCGGTTCATAATACATCCAGGCAGTGGTGGTAGGTTCGATGACAAGGACAGGGTTCGTCTGTTCTCCTGAAGAGAGGCAAAGGGATAGTCTCGCAAAGTAATCGTTTTGTTCCTTATATAGGTTCCACCAGGGTTCGTGGCAGGAGAATGAAGGCGGGTAGTCATGTTTCCTGTCGCCCGCGAGGGTTTGGAAGGTGAGGTGCTGGTTCATGAAGTTCACACCCAGCACGTATTCCCAGTCGCCGTTTCTTTTCATATCGCCGAAGGGAAGTTCCCATCCTGAACCGCCATAGGTCTCGCTAAGTGTGCGATGGCGGCCGAGCTGGTTTGCGATGCCCGATAATTCTTTTACCGACCGGATATTTCCGAACTGTGAACGGTTATTGTCATGGTAATTAAAAAGCATATCAATACCCGGCATCTGATGCCAGGCGTACATAGCCATGTTATCCGGTCCCTGGCGGGGGTACGGCCATTCATGTTCCCAGTAGTGCCCTGTCCAGATGAGATTTTCTCTGGTGGTATATTCATACCAGGGTTTTGCCCAGCGGTCAATGAACATATCGAGGAGGGTGGCATAGTAATCATGCCTCGTTTTTTTCCAGTTGCCCGTTTTCGATACCAGTCCCGGCAGTTCGGGGCGCAGGTCATACCCGTTGCGCTGCAGGAACACATCATACAGATCGGGGGTCCACCGCACATATGCCTGTTCTCCCTGCGGTGAGATATGCGGTTCGTCGGTAAATATACCGGGGATGACCGATCCGAAATAGTGGCCGGCCGATGATTTATATCCATCCATGGTTACCTCGATGAATTTTTCAGTCACACCTTTCCTGAGAAGATCCACGTATGAAAAACCGGCATACCAGGGGGACCGAGGATAATATACCGGTTCAAACAGGTAATAATCGCCCCGTTTACCTATGAATGAAGGGAGGTCGCCGGTAATTTCATGGAACTTCCCGTCCTTCCTGGTAAAAATATGCTTGCAGTTTCTGTTTTCTTTCATGTTCAGTGATGCCACACGGCTCATTTTCAGGGCGTGTCCTTCATTCCATGACTCGGGCATCCTGTCAGGCACATGGCCTCCTGCGAACCCGCTGGGATAGGAGTTCTCGTCATACAGCCAAAGACTCATACTGAGGCTGTCGGCTATGCTGGCTGAATATTTTACCAGGCTGAACCAATCATCCGAGAGATATTCTGTGATCATC
>JAXDBV010000211.1:0-4929 GCA_034678415.1 Bacteroidales bacterium | reverse complement strand
TACGCTCGCACACCCACCGGTGCTCCTGATTATGACTGTAATAGATCGAATTCAGATCAATCGACACACTGTCTCCGAGGTCAAAATCAAGGATCAGCTTCCGGTAGATACTCTCCTTATTCTTTTTAAGTTGCTGACGATTGTAAAAATTCCTCCTGAAAATATACTGCAGGGCCGGCAATGTATATGTTGACGCATCGAAATGAGCCGCAATCTGCTTCAGGTTAAACTCATCAATATCCAGGTCAGCCTGATGGAATATACCCACGATGATTTCACAAATCTGCTCGAAGGTGGGTTTATTGAGCAGGAATGAATTCTGGTTTATCAGTTCAGCCAGGCGTCCAAACTCGAAAAACTCACCAAGGTTTTCCGACCTTATGGCCAGGAGAAAATGAATATCCAGGTCAGGCTGATCAATGGTCTCAGTAAGAAGATTGATAAATTTCAGCCGTTCATTCTGCTGCTCCGAGAAAGGCCTGAGATAATCATGGATGAATATGTTTTCAAACTGGTCTATAACAAAGAAAAGTCTTTCACCCGGAATAAGTATCCTTGACAGGACATTCTCCAGTCCGACGACCGATTCGCGCAGTGAAGCTTCGATCCCGTCAACACTCCATCCTCCGTCAGCCCTGTTATTGTTGTGTATAAAATCTGATAATACACCAGCCATCTGCCGGTAGGGAGTGTTCGATCCCTGGAACTGGATGACATGGGTATTCACCTCATCCACCTTGCTTTCGAGGGCCGGCAACAGCCGACAATTGATGAGGGATGTCTTACCCACTGCACAATCACCGATGATGGTAAAAAACCGGCTGTTCCTGATTTTTTCACACAGCTGTGCCGCCTCGTTCTGCCTGCCGTAGAAATAGTCCTTCTCTTCCGTATAGTATGAACGGAAACCCGGGATCACCAACCCGTTGGAATTATTCCTTAATATGCTGCCCGACTTGATTTCCTGCATCGGTTGTGTAAAATAAATGACACCGGTTTCCTTTTACTGTCACTGTGCCTGACGTGCCTGTCTGCTGAAACGGTATGTATTAATATTAAAAAACCGTTAATGACTGGTTTCCATTAATCACATGATGTATCGGGGATCTCCTCACTCAGGATGAAGTGAGCTCCAGCATGCCTCATCTCATCAAGGGATTTCTGCGGCTCGCCGGGTTCCCTGTTCAGCCCCCTGACAGCATCGGTAACAACAAAGGTCTTGAACCCATAATCAATGGCATCGATCACCGTATTCTTTATACAATGCTCAGTGATCAGACCGCTGATAAACAGGGTGTCTACCTTCTTCTGGCGCAGGAACGCTCCCAGGTTAACATTGGTTGCCTCAAAAGCCGAATAACCGTCATCACTGTCGCGTGTACCCTTGAGAAGCTCCAGCTGCAGCCTGCTTGTATCCAGCTCAGGATGATATTCGGAACCAAAGGTTTTCCGGATACAATGAGGCGGCAGCTTCGTGAAATGGACGCTGTCCTCAGGGTGCCAGTCGCGCGAAGCAATCACCAGATCAAATTTTGACATGATACGGTTGATCACCGGCACCACCAGGTCACCCTCCGGCGCACCTATCGCTCCCCCACGGCAATAATCATTCTGCACATCTATTATCAATAAGGCTCTCATATCCGAATCGTTGATTATTGTTTAATCAGGCATAATAATTAAAAATCTAAAATTAAACAATGTTTGCCAATTAAAACATATTTGTTAAAGGAAAGACAACCCCGGCTTACATACCTGCCTTTATGACAGGTACTACCCTCCCGCTTGTTTTCGGATTTTCTTACACCTCTTCTTTCATGAACCACATGAATCTCAGCTGTTCCTCAGCCGGTAGCAACATCAGGTTACCCATGTTCCATATTCCTGACCTGCTGGCTTTGCCAAGAAAGAGGAGGACAAGGCCTCATGGAAGCCAAGAACAGAATGACCTCCATTGGGCGTTTTCCATAAACGGATAGGAACAGCCAACCTAAAGTGACAAATAAATGATGATCCTGAAGATTTCTTTCGGCGATCCATCAAAGGACCAAAACCTCTGAACGATCTGACAGATGCAACCCGAAAACATACAGTAGCTTTTTCATGACGGATTGCCGGTATTTAAAATGCTGATATTCTGCCCGTTCCCATATCCATAAAATGATCCCCGAACGCTTCCCTGAAAAGGGCTATTGCCCTGTCGCCCGTGCAGTGTGTTGCACCGCAATATTCCACCCCCAGCATTTTCATTTCATGAATAATGGTTTGGATTTGTTCAGGGCTATGGTCCAGCAGGTGCAGTCCACCGATTACGGCAACAACCCTGTCTTAAACAACCTCATTTGCTCTTTTCAGGATATTGATAATACCGGGATGTGAACATCCGGCGATGAGAATCCATCCCCTTGACGAACGAACAAGAAGGGACTGTTCACTGGCTATTCCCGGCAGCTCACCTGTCAGCCATGCCACGGTATTCAGCTGTACAGGGTTTTGCGACTGCTGCACCACGGCTCCTGTCAATTCCACCTGCCGCACCAAAGCCTGCGGTGACGTGCCCGGCAGGTGAACCGTAAGATTGTGGTTCAAACCCAACGTCATTAACAACCCTCCGGTATGATCCCCATGATTATGAGAGATAATGATGTGTTTCACCTGTTTTATATCACATCCTGCCACCCGGATGTTATGTTCAAGAACATCAGCCTCGGCTCCGGTATCGAATAACAACGGTTCACCCGCCCCTTCAACAAGGCAGGAAAAACCCCAGTCACTCCTGGTACCTTCCCGGTAGCAGTAATTATCGTACAACACGGTTATGGTAACCGTTCCGGATTGCCCTGCTCCACTGACATGCTCCTCTATCACCGGCAGGTCTCCCCGGCCTCTGACAGTTGGTGATGAGGCAAACAATATGATGGTCATGATAATCATCAGATGTTTTGTCATCCGATGGTCCGTTTTATCTCCATGAAATATACGTAAATTTTCATTCACCTCTCTTGAGGGCAATTGGTTTTTTCCGGGTCATTTGCCACTTCGGAACCCGCCAACAGACGATCCTTCCCGGCATCCTCCGTGATCAGGCATGGTAAACGAAAACAAACTCCAGCAAGATTGTTTCGTCACCGAATGACAGATGATGTTACTCCCGTGATCGTGGATCCTACGCTTTACAGAGCCGGCATAACATGGATGTTACGGTGAACACACATTACAGGTGACGGCATCGAAACGATATTTCCCTAATAACTCATTGAACTAACGGGTCATATGAACGTAAGGTTTAAAGATGAATCCTGCCGGACAGAGATATGTCAGACAAGGATTTGTTTCTGCAACTGCTTGTCGTGCTTCAGAAAGCGGTAAGATTGACAGGACTGATACAAGTAAAGGGCTAAGAACCATTAAAATAACGGGAACAGGAAATTCCTCTGATTTTCACGAGGGATATGTATCGTTATACGGGTGCCCTGTCCTGGCATGGATCGGATCCACATCCTGCCCTTGAACTGACGGGTGATGAAGTATGCCTTGGTAAGGCCGAAACCGCCTCCCCTTGTTTCATGCGGCTGCACATTGCTGGCCCTCACTCCAAACTGAACGATAGAGGTAATCTCGTTCTCCGGAATACCCCTGCCGGTGTCATCCACCACGATCCTTACCTGTTGCCCGTCATCCACGAGCCCGAATGTGATCCTTCCTCCCGGTTGAGTGTATTTCCTCGCATTGGCCAGAAGATCGCGCATCAGGTCGGTCAGTACTGCCGGTAATACGATCACGTCACCGTCGATACTGTTAATATGGATCCCCACCAGGTAATCCTTTTCCTGTTTGTCAGCAATATTGTAAACAATACGGAATTTCCCCTTGCTGTTCTTTTCCAGGGCGGAAAGGAAACGGACGAGGCTGTGATAAAGCTCTTCCACCTCAAAGGGAATCCATTTCTCCGGCTCATGGTTTCGGGAAAGGATTTCCCTGGCATGAATCCCAAGGATTGACAGAATATTTTCAAGATTCTCCGTCAATTCAACGATCCCGGGATCCACTGCCTTGCCTGGATGCTTCTCCATGGCACGGTTTATAACCCTCAAGACCTTCCCTTCGAACTGCGCCAGGTCCTCCGCATGCCTGCGCCCGCTCTCAGGATGGGAAAACGATTCCAGCTTACTGACCGCCTCCTGTATAATGTCCCGGAACATACCGTTCTGTGCATATCTCGATTCCAATGTCTGCAGCCCACTAATCAACACACTCATCAGGTTGACAAAACTGTGCATCTCCAGAAGAGATGCCTGCGATTCCGTCATCTTAAGATCAGAAGTTATTTCGTATTCCATTGAAAAACATTTTTAATTTGTCCCATCTCCTGGTTAACACCACACATTACCCGCATACCCGGAAACATAAGGAGCGGAAAAGAAATGCATTGTGATCCGTCATACCGCCGTTGATAAAACAACCCCACTCACATTCTTGTTGATCAACAACACTGAACAGTTCAATTGTACCATTTTCTCACTGCAATCCATGAATCATTTAATACAATAAAAATTTTTTATCAACTATAATAATATTCAATACATATTGAATATTATTATAGTAATGATTAATTTTATTTATATATATATTTATTATTTTAATACTATATTAAATATTATTAATATTTTTATTAAATAATTTAAATATTTCTGCAGGCGGGTTCGTTTATTGCAATACTACTTTAATTTTCAGGAATGGTTCTTTTGTAATTTAGAACAACATTAAAATAAAGAAGCCGTTTGAAGACAGCATGCAGCTTTATGCCTGAATAAACTTTTAATATATTTATTCAGTTATTGCAGTCAGTGATATGGATCCATTCCTTCGTACAAGTAGCGGTGATCCTGTACCGGGATTCAGGATTGAAAACCTGGAGGGAGGTTTTTT
>JAXDBV010000210.1:0-4100 GCA_034678415.1 Bacteroidales bacterium | reverse complement strand
TGTATACCGATAACCTGCTTCCCATACCCGGGGCACGCGATGAAGTCATCGGTATCCGAAAGATCATCAGGGGCATGACGTATCTCGGTGAGGAATCCAACGAGGCTAATTTCAAGAAACATGCCGGCAACTACGATATTATTCACCTGGCCATGCACGGTTACCTGGATAATGAGAACCCTATGCTTTCCAAGCTCATCTTCTCCATCCATCCTGATTCAGTGGAAGATAACCTGTTAAACACGGCGGAGATCTATAACCTGCGGCTGAAAGCCAGGCTTACCACCCTCAGCTCATGCAAGAGCGGTATGGGAACCTTGTCGGGTGGAGAAGGTGTTATCAGCCTGGCCCGGGGATTCTCGTATGCCGGATGTCCCTGTATTGTCATGTCACTGTGGGAAGTGGAGGACAATGTCAGCGCTGACATCATGACCAGTTTCTACAAGAAGCTCCGCCAGGGCTACAGTAAACAGAAAGCGATGGCCTATGCCAAACGAACATTCCTCAGGAAAACAGAACCGGTCAAAACCCATCCTTATTACTGGGCATGCTATGTGGTCATCGGTGACACACATCCCGTGTTTGTTCCTCACTTCCTCAAGTATATGGCCATGGCATTACTGGTCCTCGTTACTGTGGTATGGTGGGCTATGAGAAGAAGGCGAACCATCATTCGCTATTCAGGATATTGATCTGAAGCGTGGATCATTCCTGATCATCCGTATCAGCCTCTCCTTGCATTTGAACTTTTTCTTCTTGGCATATTTCATATTCCTGTATCCCATGATTTCGGCTATTTCCTTCAGGGACACATTATCATAATACAACCGGAGCACTCTCTGGCAATCCTCGTCAATCCTGCTGAAATAATGCTGGAACAGCTGGTCCAGCTCGGTATCATCCGTTTCTTCCTGGCTGTCCGACACCAGGTTAAGGTTTTCATCTGTCTCCAGGTCACTGGCCCGTTGCTGTTTCAGTTCCAGCTCCTTGAGCCACAGATTCCTGCAGATACCGAAGATATAGCCTTTCACATCTGTATGGATATCGAAATGATTGCTTTTCAGTTTCCGGTAGAGGACAATGATGGCATCGTGAAATATATCCCTGGCATCAGAGCGTGAACCCTTGTTTTTCAGGATATGAAGTTCCACTGACGGAAAGACATTGCTATACAGGTAAGAAAGGATTGAATCATCCTGATTGAGAATGCCTTCAAGAAGTGTTTTATTTGTAATTTCCTTCACTCCGTCAGTGATTTTATGGCTCTTTCAGGACAACAATTTATCCAAAAACACCACAATCACCAAAAATACGTGGTTGTTCAATATTCATTTCACTTCATAGTGTTATCCTGTAACCTTATTCAGTAAAGTATTTTATCATCCGCACAATTGCTCTCCGGCATACAGGGCAAAAACGACCTGACATGTTGCTTTTCATTACGCAGTCGATAAATGGGCGGTAAACACCCGTGGCTGAATAACCTCCTCCCTCGAAGACCCCCACGATGTTCTGATATGCTGAATCGGCAGGAGTGGGTACCGGTGTTCCCGGTGCCAGCATGTCCTTCCATTTCGAGTCAAAATCAGTAAGGGTGGTAAGATTCGGTTCCCACGGTTCTACATCCTTCCGGTAGAATTCCTCATACGCCACTTCCGACGAATAATACTCATCACCCAGTCCTGCAAACCCGTGTCCGAATTCATGAATGAAGGTGAGAGGAGAGAGAAAATGATCGGCGGTGGAAGCTGAGTAATGGTTGTATATCCCTCCGCCCCCGTAACGGTCGCTGTTGATCAGTACGATGATATGGTCGCAGGGAACATTGGCGGCATAATTACGCAGGGTGATAAATTCGGGTGTTGTAAGATAGCGGTCCAGGTCGAAGGTATAGTACGACGATCCCAGGGCTGTATTTACATAAATACCCTCTCCCGGCACATCCGTCCCCGGCTGTTGTGAAGGGGATTCAACGAGCCATACGTTGAACCGGTCCTTGTACTGATTAAAGGGAGGCACACTCAGAAGCTTGTTTATCAGTCGTTTGGCATCTGACCTGAACTTCTCCATCTCCTCCTGGGTATATCCTTCGGCGAGTATCGCAAGATCGACCTTTACAGGCGGATCGCCATGGTAATAGAGCCTGGTCACCTTACATTCCACCGGCGGTTCCTGAACGATGAAATAATCCGAAGGATCGATATCATGAGAGAACAGCGTGTCAAACCTGTTCTCCCTGTTTCTGCAAAGCAGTTCAAACGTGCATGGTGCTTTCGGGAACGGCATGACCACGGATTGTCCGTAAGCCCTCCGTGTTGTGTGTGCTTCGGCTGTGGTTTGCCATTCATTGAACAGGTTGCTGAACCCGATGGTATATATCACCTTGCTGCTGGCCTTGTCCGTCAGCACAACCATATATTCGCCGTAACCGGGGGGTGCATCGAGGTGCTTCACCGGTCCACCCCAGAAAGGTTCCTTCTTCATTCCCGTAAGGTAGACCTCCGTTTCAGTGGCATTGCCTGCCATGATAAAATCAATGCGCAGGCTCCCTGCGGTGAAAAAAGTATCAAAGGATTCCTGGGCATCAATACAGATAACCATAAAGAATGAAAGAAGCAGGAGCGCAGTATGTTTCATAGGTTAGTAAATTTGTCCTGTAAAAATATATAAACTATTTTAGCTTCGTTAAACCGCCTATAAAATCAGTACATCATGCTGCTTACTCTGGTTAAGAATTATATTGAATGGCTTATGCAATTAGGCTTTCCTGAACCCTGGGCGGTATTTATAAAAACCGTCAGCCTGCTGATAATCCTGGCGGGGCTGAGTTTTTTCCTGAACTGGATTGCCAAACTTCTCATCCGTCTTATTGAAAAACAGGTGGCCCCGCGGACAAAGATCATACTGGATGATTACCTGGTGGAGAAAAAAGTTTTCCATCACCTCTCTCATCTGGCACCAGCCTTCCTCATATATTTTGCCAACCATATTGTATTTGGCGAGTATCCATGGTTATCCGCGTTCATCGAAAAAGCAAGCTATGTATACATGCTGCTGGCCGTCACACTTTCCCTCAATGCCCTGATCGATGCCATGCATGCCTCTTACAATACCCTGCCCATCTCGCAGTCAAGGCCTATCAAAGGATATATCCAGGCACTGAAGATCTTCCTCTTCGTCACCCTGCTCCTCCTGACCATCTCCATCATTTTCAGGATCGACATGAAGGTCATCTTCGCAGGAATGGGAGCGCTCACGGCCGTACTGATCCTTGTTTTCAAGGATACCATCCTCGGCTTTATTGCCAGCATCCAGATCTCGGCCAATGATCTGGTGAAACCGGGCGACTGGATCCAAGTGCCCTCCCGTAACATTGACGGTGTGGTTCTTGATATCTCACTCACCACCGTCAAGGTGCAGAACTTCGACAAAACCATCATGACCATCCCTACCTATGCCATGGTGTCGGAAACCATCCAGAACTGGAAAGGTATGGAAGAATCGGAGGGAAGACGGATCAAACGTCACCTGCTTATTGACATGAAATCCGTGAAATTCTGCTCCCCTGAAATGATCGAGAAATACAAGAAAATTCAGATACTGAAAGGATATATTGAAGGTAAGCAGAAAGAACTGGCCGATTACAATATAAAACACCATATTGACGACTCGGTGCTGGTTAATGGGAGGCGAATGACGAATGTCGGAACCTTCAGGGCGTATGTAACCGAATACCTGAAAAACCATCCGATGATACACAAAGACATGACCTTCCTCGTGCGTCACCTTCAGCCAACGGAAAACGGTTTGCCAATAGAGGTGTATGTTTTCAGCAAGGACAAGAACTGGGCGTCTTATGAATCGATCCAGGCGGATATTTTTGATCATCTACTGGCCGTTGTGAGGGAATTTGATCTTCAGGTGTTCCAGGCGCCTTCGGGGGATGATATCCGCACGCTGTCACGTGGATCTGCCTCAGGCTAACCGCTGACGCAATACTTCATAGATCATCACGCCAGCGGCCACCGATACATTCAGTGACTCGATCTGTCCCATCACAGGTATACGCACCACAACATCCATCATTTTCAGGAGGGAAG
>JAXDBV010000209.1:0-5822 GCA_034678415.1 Bacteroidales bacterium | reverse complement strand
GCAAGTTCTCCGAGCTGGTTTACAGTAATCCGGGATCCTCGTGGTTCCATGATCTGCTGTGCAGATCAGGGACCACGGGATTCGAGTCCTGTCCTGGGCACAGTTAAGGAGCCGGTCAATGTACCGGCTCTTTTGTTTATATGAATTTGTGACGGGCGAAACCACGGGTGGCGGAATCGTGCCGTTAAAGCCGAGGCTTAACGGGCATCTGCGAAAATTAAGCCGTTCGGCACAGGCGAACGGGAATTTTCGTGAGTAGACGCGCTAGTTTCAGGGACTAGTGTTCGTAAGGATGTGCAGGTCCCGGAGAGCTTAGAATTGCGAGTAGATAGGCAAGTTCTCCGAGCTGGTTTGCGGTAATCCGGGATCCGGGTCCTGTTACGGACACCAAGAAATAAAATACGGTAAAGAATTGGTAAATATTCATTTTCCCGGTTTCTATGTCCTTCTTTTTCTGCCTGACACGGCATCTCCGGTCATAATACGTTTATTTTGCCAGCCGGTGCACGCATGGTCCCCGGATTAACCCGGGCGGGATGAACGGGTGTTTGGCTTCCGGAACAGGAAACCGAATGATGGCAAAGCCGCTTTGGGATTCACCGGATGATGCGCCCGTTACGGGACGTTTTTCCCCGATGGATCTATGTTAGAATGTGAAAATCATGTCTGGGTAAGCATATTACATACAAAGTCATTCCCGGGTAGCAATCATTTATCATTAGCTGTTGAATAAAAAAAACGGTGTTTGGTCAAAATATATCTCATTCATGTTTAAAAAGCAGTTGCCTGATTCTTATATTTTATTTAATTTCCTTATTTTTAGCCGGGAAACAAGAGTAAGCTGATTTACCTTTCTTACCTTCCAATGAATGATACATAATACCGGAATCACCGGCCATTAACCACCTGTAAATTTTACGGTAATAACACAATCATTAATACTGCTGAAACAACATGGAAACTCCTGAAGTGCTCAAAACGCCGGAAGAATATCGTGAGGCGTTAAAAAAAATGAATCCTCATATCGTAAAAGATACGCTTCTGAGCAATCCTTACGAAGACGAGGATATCCGGAAAGGGATGAATGTCATAGGATTAAGCTATGAATATGCCAGGAATGAAAAGTACAAGGATTTCATGACCATAACATCTCCTTACACCGGCAAGGTTATTAACCGGTTTAATCATATACCCCGGAACCAGGATGATCTCAGGAAGAAACAGCGCATGATTCATACCCTGGCAAAGGAATTATTCTGTGCCCAGCGTTGTGTCGGGTCTGATGCGTTGCATGCCTTATTCAGCGGCACATACAGGGTGGATAAGAGTACAGGTTTTAAGACCAGGTACCATGAAAGGTTCCTGAAATACCTGCAATATATCCAGGACCATGATATTGCCCCCTGCGGTGCTATTACAGATGCCAAGGGTGACAGAAGTCTCCTTCCCTCAATGCAGGAAGAACCGGACAGCTATATGCATATTGTGAAAGAAACCGATGAGGGTATTTATGTGAGCGGGGTTAAATCACCCATTACCATGAGCATCTACTCTGAGGAGATCATTGTCCTTCCGGGGCTTCAGTTTCCCGAGAGTGAAAAAGCATGCGCCGTATCCTTTGCCATCCCGACGGATACCGAAGGGGTGGAACTCTACCTCCTGGGTCCTGAGGTCCACTCCCTCAGGGGACAATACAGTCCGACCCACGGGAGAAAGTATCTTAACAAGGAGGGTATGATCGTGTTTAGTAATGTCTTTGTGCCGCATGAACGGGTGTTCCTTTGTGGTGAATATAAATTTGCAGCCGTTTATGCCAACCTTTTTGCCACCCTTCACCGTTTTGCTTATTGTGCCTGCAAGCCGGCGGTTTACGAGTTGATGACGGGTGCAGCCATGCTCATTTCCGAATACAACGGCACGCGAGGAGAATATTTCCTGAGCAATAATTCGGAAAAAACATTCGAGATCTACAAAACCTCGATCATGGTTAAAGGAATGGCCAAGGCTGCCATCAATGATGCTCAGGAGGAAGAATGCGGTACAGTATTACCGGATGCCGTCTATGCCAATATGGGGAAATTCGTCGCCAGCGAATCCTTCCATCATGCCATCAGCATTCTTCAGGACATGGCCGGGAACCTTCCGGCCAATATGCCTCATGAGGAACTGCTCAACGATCCAAAGTACAGGCAACAAATAAAAAAGCTGTTGTCAAGAAAGAAAGGAATATCCATTGAAGATCAATATGCTCTCAATGAGCTCATCAGGGTAATGGTGGCATCGAATGAAGGCGGACTATTGCAATTCGGATCCAAGCACGGCGGGGGAAACAAGGAGGCTGAAAAGGTCGCCATTTATGGCAACAGCCTCAGGGCCATGAACGAATGCAGGAATCAAATCCAGAAAATGAGCCGGGAGAGGGACTGATGTGGTTCCTGCCCTGTTCATTCAACTGAGGTTCCGGTGATCAGTCCATCGCTGTTTACTTTTTTTGGAAGCACGGGTATGAAGTACTATAAATATTTCTTTTTATGAACGAATCATTGGAAATCCGTGAGGTAAAGAATCTCAGGGACCTGAAAAAATTTGTCCGTTTCCCTTTCCGTCTCTATAAAAACAGTCCGTTCTGGATTCCTCCCCTGATCAGTGGAGAGCTCGATACCCTGCGGAAAGACAGAAATCGGGCTTTTGAGCATTGCGAGGCTGTGTATTATCTGGCGTTAAAAAACGACAGGATTGTGGGCAGGATTGCAGGAATAATCAACAACCGCTTCATTGAACGATGGGAGAAAAAATGGGCACGGTTTTGCTGGTTTGATTTTATCGATGATGAAGTAGTGTCAAAACAGCTTCTTCATTCAGTTGAGACATGGGCGAGAAACAAAGGGATGGACGGTATTACCGGGCCCATGGGATTCTCCACGTTCGAACGGCAGGGGATAGTGGTCAAGGGTTTTGATGACCTGCCAACCTTTTCATCGGTCTATAATTACCCGTACTATCCTGAACACATTGAGAAACACGGATATGCCAAACAGGTCGACTATGTGGAATACCTCGTTAAGGTCCCTTCGGAGGTACCGGAGAAAGCCGTGAAGCTCCGTAACCTGATCCTCGAACGGTACCACCTCAGAACACTGGAGGTAAAAACTAAGAAGGAAATGCTGCTGTATGGCCGGCCGGTGTTTGAAGTGATCAATGCCGCTTACAGGCCTCTGTTTGGGTTTATCCCTCTCACCGAAAAGCAGATTGATTACTACCTGAAGAAGTATGGCCCATTTCTTTTCCCCGATTATGTCACCGCCGTGCTGGATGAAAATGACCGCCTGGTCGGATTCCAGGTATCCATACCTTCCTTGTCAAGGGCTTTCCGGAAAGCACGCGGCCATCTCTATCCATTCGGGTT
The DNA here is from genome assembly GCA_034678415.1 of Bacteroidales bacterium. Lineage (GTDB taxonomy): Bacteria > Bacteroidota > Bacteroidia > Bacteroidales > VadinHA17 > JAXDBV01. The sequence continues at coordinate 2,416 of JAXDBV010000209.1, read as the reverse complement.
CAGGCATTTTGTCCGGGCGTTCAGGAACCCCGAAAAGATTGACATTATGCTGGTGGCCGTACATCCCGACTACCAGAATAAAGGGGTAAATTCCGTTTTTATGACAGACTTGACCGGTATCTGTATCAGGAAAGGAATAAAATATGCTGAATCAAACGGGGAACTGGAAGAGAACCAGAGGGTGCAGAATTTCTGGCGGTATTATGACGCCAACCAATACAAAAGAAACCGGGTGTACTTCAAATCCCTGGTTTGACCTGGCAGCGTTCATTCCGGCGCTGTCTGCAGACATACAACCGCACGTCCTGCTATGATATTTATCTTAGAACGGGATTTTCCTGTCGTAGTCACACAGGAAGTGATCGATACATGAGCCGGTTAAAAGATCGGTATACATTATTCAGTTTTCCTTCCTGCTATCCCAGGTATCACTGAAAATCATTAATAGCACTCTTCATCATTCTATTGGATGATCAGGGGCCCTTCCGTAAGTCAGGTGAATCCTGTTCCCTGGATGGTTTAATCTCTATTCTGATCCGCAATCCGGATAACCCCTGTCATAAAGAACAGTATTAAACAAGAAAAACATTCGATGATGATTTTATGTATGCCAGACGAATGCCTTGCTATACTTTTTACAAAGACATATTGCAGGGTGTATCAGGGAATGCTTGGCGCTGTAAAATTCATTAAATCTAATCTCAACGAAATTATTTTTATTAGACATTACAACCTTTTGGACTTCCCGGACGTCAAAATACGTAATTTGAAAATGAGGTGTTATGTTCTTGGTGCCTGTTTCGTTCAAGGTTACAGAAATCAGCAGGAGTTGCGGAACAGGATATTTCAGTGAAAGAACGTCGCCTAAAGTATTATGAATCAGATAATTTATTTGATATTTAAAATCAAGAACCATGAGACAAACACTTTCAATCCTGCTTACATTCGTTTTCCTGATATTCCTGTCAGGTTGTGATAAATCCCTTCAAGATGACAATATCGGCGGCAAAGGCAAGCTGATTATCAATATTACCGATGGTCCTTTTGATGTCAACCTGGTAGAATCGGCTACAGTCACCATTACAAAAATAGAGGTCAGGAGGACGGGAGATGGCATACCCGATGGCAATCCGTTTATGGTCCTGCTGGAGGACACCCTCATCTTTGATCTTCTGGAACTCAGGAACGGTGTTACAGAAGAGCTGGTTAACCTTGAAGTTCCGGCAGGGGAGTACGACCTGGTCCGCCTGTATGTTGACCAGGCCAGCCTCACCGTGAAGGATTACACGCTGCCTTTTAATGTGAAAGTTCCCAGCGGCAAACAGACAGGGATTAAAATATTCATTGAGCCTGCCCTTCGGGTGGAAGGAGGTCTGACATCTGAACTGCTGCTTGATTTCGATCTTTCCGGATCATTTGAGATCCGCGGTAACCTGAATCATCCGGAAACCATGAAAGGCTTTATTTTCAAACCGGTTATCCGGGCAGCCAACCTGTCAACAGCCGGAAGCATCGAAGGAATGGTGAAAGATACTGCCGATGTGAAAATAGTGAATGCCAAAGTGTGGGTCATGCAGGATACCGTCGTGGCTACCGCCTATACCGACACCCTGGGTTACTACGCTTTCCTGGGTATTCCTTCGGGAACCTACTCTGTCTATGCCAATAAAGAAGGCTATGATACCGTGGAGTACAACGGATTAAATGTGATCGAAGGGAACAATACCGTCCTCAATTTTGTTCTTCCCCCGGAATAGATCCCGGCGTAGAATATTGAAAATGAGATAGTCATATTAAATAAAATTGTCAGGTAAAAGAAGCTGGATTATATCATAAAACAGGGAACGATAAATCGTGTTGGAAAAAGGCTGAAGATCACTTTCAGCCTTTTTTATTGATTTTGAGGGAAGAAATATGTAACTTTTCTTGCAAATTACATAAATCATACCCCCATGAAAACGCGATCATTTCTTTTGTCGGTTGTATTATATCTGTTGACTGTCCCTGTAATTCCGCAGGGATTCAGTTACCAGGCGGTGGTACGCAATGCCGGCGGCACCGTTTTGTCCAATCAGAATGTCGGGTTCCGGTTCAGTATCCTGCAGGGGAGCACCACGGGTACCGTGGAATACAGTGAGACCCACGACCTGAACACTGACAGCCAGGGACTGGTGACCCTTGTCATCGGGAGCGGCAACGTGATGAGTGGCAGTTTTTCCGGCATCGACTGGAGCAACGGAGCCCATTACCTCAAAGTGGAACTGGATCCCTCGGGAGGGAGCTCTTATACTGTTTCTGAGACGAAACGCATCCAACCGGTGGCGTATGCCCTGTATTCCGGGATATCCGACTCAATCAGTCCGGGCCGAGTGGAGGTCAAAGGGGATGCCACACAAAACGATGAGAAAGCCCTGTT
>JAXDBV010000208.1:0-6058 GCA_034678415.1 Bacteroidales bacterium | reverse complement strand
ATCCGAGGGAACCACTTTCATTTTGCATTTCAGTTCGCGGTTCCATTTTCTCCTCAGGGAGATAAAACCGGAATTCAGATATGCTGCCACATAAGGATGCACCTGTAACACGAATCTTTTCAGTTTGTTTGCCTGGACATTGGCAGCGATAATGGTTTTCAGCTGATCGGTAAACAGGATGGCAGGGCTTATCTTGCCTGTACCGTTACAGGAAGGACACATTTCCATTGTATTGATGCTCATTTCAGGCCTCACCCTCTGGCGGGTGATCTGCATCAATCCAAACTTGCTTAACGGCAAGATATTATGTTTTGCCCTGTCAGACTCCATTACCTCCCTCATCCTGTCAAACAGCTTCTGTTTGTTCTCCTGCGATTGCATATCGATAAAATCAACCACAATAATTCCCCCCATATCGCGGAGCCGGAGCTGCCTGGCGATCTCCTCGGCAGCCGAAAGGTTAACTTCCAGGGCATTCGTCTCCTGGTTCTCAAAGGTTTTTGAACGGTTACCGCTGTTCACATCAACAACGTGCAGCGCCTCGGTATGTTCAATAATCAGGTAAGCACCCTCCTTGAACGACACGGTTTTGCCAAAGGAAGATTTGATCTGTTTATTGATACCGAAATAATCAAAGATCGGGGTTTTGTTTTTGTAAAGCCTTACAATCTTTGGCCTGTCAGGAGCAATAGACATGAGATACTCCCTGATCTCATTGTACAGGCGCTCATCGTTCACATGAATCTTGTTAAAGGTGAGGTTGAAAATATCCCTCAGGATGGTAGAGGTCCTGTTCAGCTCGCTGATAACAAGCCTGGGCGGCTTGCTGTCCTTCAATGAAGGAAATGCCGATTCCCACTTGTCGACCAGGGAACGAAGCTCCGAATCCAGCTCGGCAACTTTTTTACCTTCTGCCACCGTACGGACAATGATCCCGTAATTTTTCGGTATAATACTCTGCAACAGGTTTTTAAGCCTAGCCTTTTCTTCCTGTGTCGGTATTTTCTGCGAGATAGAGACCTTGTCTGAGAAAGGCATCAACACAAGGTTTCTCCCGGCAATGGATACTTCCGAGGTTAACCGTGGCCCTTTGGTGGATATGGGCTCCTTGGTTATCTGGGTCAGTATTACCTGTCCTGCCTTCAGTACGTCGGATATCTTGCCGTCTTTGTCAATATCCGGGTAAGGCTTGAATTTGGGAAATGCAATAGGCTTGCCTTTCTTTGATATTGCCAGCTGGACAAACTTATCAAGCGACCGGAACTGGGCTCCCAGATCAAGGTAGTGAAGAAAGGCATCCTTCTCGTATCCAATATCAATGAATGCGGCATTCAGCCCTGGCATAAGCTTCTTTACCCGGCCAAGATAAATGTTCCCCACCCCAAACTTTTCATCGCTTTTTTCCTTGTGTAACTCAAACAGCCGGTTGTTTTCAAGAAGGGCAATATTTATTTCATGGGAAGAAACATCGATTACCAGTTCTTTGTTCATGCTTTATTCAATTTTGTAAGAGCGCATGACAACTTCGCAGAATACAATATGGAATAACCTAAAGATCAATAATGGTCTTTAGGTTTCATAAGAAGAGAAAAATATTGCCTGGTAAGGAGTAACAGTGTTTATTTCTTCTTTTTATGCCGATTCTTCCGCAAACGTTTTTTCCGTTTGTGGGTCGACATTTTATGTCGTTTTCTCTTTTTTCCGCTTGGCATACTACTCCCTGTAAGAGAAATCCATTAATAATTAACGCTTTACGTTGGCTTTTACCTTGTTCACAAAGGTTTTTGCAGGCTTAAACGAGGGAATATAATGCTCCGGAATGATAATTGTTGTATTCCTTGAAATATTCCTGGCGGTTTTCTTGGCACGCTTTTTTACGATAAAGCTTCCAAAACCCCTGAGGTAAACGTTTCTGTCCTTTACAAGAGAACTCTTGACAGTTTCCATGAAAGCTTCGACTGCTTTCTGTACAGTAACCTTTTCGATTCCCGTGTTTTTGGAAATCTCGTTTACAATGTCAGCTTTTGTCATGTTTTAAAATCTTTAATTATCAATATATTACAAAAATATCTTTAACGAACTGCAAATATAAATGATTTCTAAATATAAATGAAATTCATATGAATTATTTTTATCGGTGTCTTATTTTTCATGATATGATGAATTACAGGGAGATAGCGGATATTTTAGTCCGGTGGTTTCGGTATCACGGGAGGGATCTTCCGTGGAAAAACACCCGAGATCCTTACAAGATCTGGATATCGGAAGTGATTCTCCAACAGACACGTGTGAACCAGGGAACGGATTACTATATCCTTTTCACGGGCCGCTTCCCTAATATCCATAGTCTGGCTGCTGCAGAGACGGATGAAGTGATGAGGTACTGGCAGGGTCTCGGTTACTATGCCCGTGCCCGAAACCTTCACGACACAGCCCGTACCATTGTTCAACAGTGGAACGGTATCTTCCCCGACCGGTATGATGATATCCTCAGCCTGAAAGGGATTGGCCGGTATACTGCTGCTGCCGTCGCCTCCTTTGCTTTTAACCAGCCCTACCCGGTGATCGACAGTAACGTGTTCCGCGTGCTGGCACGGCTCTGCCTTATAAGATACCCCATGAACAAACTGGCCGGCTTCAGGAAAGCCATGCAGTACGCTCAACAAATAATGCATAATGTCCAACCGCGCTTCTTTAACCAGGCTATCATCGAGTTCGGCGAGATCCAATGTGTTCCCCATCATCCCGACTGTCCAGCATGCCCTCTCCGTCATCACTGCCTCGCCTTTGCAACAGGGAAGACAGGACAATACCCTGCAAGGAAGAAGAAGACAAAATCCACCCTGCGCCACCTCCATTACCTGGTAATCAGAACCAAAGGAAAGCTGTTGATCCACAGGCGAGAGGATAAGGACATCTGGCCCCTCCTGTACCAGTTCCCGCTGATAGAAACCACCGGGCCGGTAACACCGGAGGATCTGCTCAATCATCCCCGCTTCAGAAATGTGATGGGAACAAGTGTCTATACCCTGGAAAAGGTCTCGGATACTTATACCCACCCGCTGTCGCACCGCATTATCCATGCACGTTTCTATACCTTCACCCTTAATAAACCGAAACCTTCGCTGATCAAAAAGTTCAGGGCGGTTGATATCAGCGAACTCGATAAATACCCCTTTCCAAGGTTGATAACCAGGTTTATGGAATCATCAGACCTTATTTTTCGGGAACCAAAGATGGAATAACGCCGCTTTTTCGTATTTTTGATATCTGAATAAACAAGTATTAATGAAAGTAAAAAAAGTTATCTTAGTTGGCAATGTTGGTCGTGATCCGGAGGTAAATTATATCAAGGAAGATGTGCCCGTGGCACGTTTCCCTCTAGCCACCAGCGAGTCATACACCAGGGACGGTGAGAAGGTTACCAATACGGAATGGCATAATATCGTGGCATGGAGAGGTCTGGCCAAGGTTGTTGAAAAATATGTCAGAAAAGGCAAACTCCTTTATATTGAAGGAAAGATCACCACGCGTTCATACGAGAAAGAAGGAGACACAAAATATTTTACTGAGATCGTTGCAGATAGTCTTCGCATGCTCGACAGGAAAGGAGATGATCAGTACCAGCAGGTAGTGCCACAGCCATCCGTCAGGAACGCACAATCCTCCGCGGATGCACCGCTAACAAATACTGTCACTGACGGGGACAAGATCACCCCGCGACCAATCATGGACGAAGGAGGCAGCAAATACTCTGAGTCCGTATCGGATAACCTTCGCATGCCCGACAGAAAAGGCGGCGACCAGAACCATCAGGTGGTACCTCCGCCATCCAGCAGGAACGCACAACCTCCTCCGGATGCACCTGCGGCAGATAACGCCCCTGACGATGATCTGCCATTCTGAAAAGTTACCATTATTATTTGGACGTGTTGGACACCGAGCCATTACCATGTATCAGCCTGTTGGGTGACCTGTACATCAGGTTTCATCCGTTTCAGATCACGCTGGTATTTGAACTCCTGATCCTCCTGCTGTTGCTGAGCATCTCAGCGCTTGTCTCGGCTTCCGAGGTAGCCTATTTTTCACTCTCACCTTCCGACCTGGAAGAAATGAGAGGAAAGCCCACACTGCAGCACAAGACCATATTGCGGCTGCATAGTATGCCGGAGAGGCTCCTGGCATCCGTCCTCATCATGAATAACCTGGTGAATGTAGGGATCGTGATCCTCGCAGCTTTTATCACTAACTCATGGATCGACTTTTCACAGGCAGCCCCCTGGATCAGCTTTATTTTCCAGGTGGTGTTCATCACATTTCTCATCCTCCTGTTTGGAGAGATCATGCCAAAGATTTATGCAAATGCTCACGCCCGCAGGTTTGCATCCTTCATCGCACTGCCTCTCTCCGCTATGGTTAAACTGCTCCATCCCCTGAGCAGCCTGCTGATTAAATCCACAGCCGCCGTCAACAGGAAATTCATGCAGTCAAAGATGAATATCTCAATGGATGATATATCCGATGCTCTCGACCTTCCGTCAACCCGGATTAAGGAGGATGAGAAAATACTAAAAGGTATTGCCACCTTCGGTAATATTGAAGTCAGTGAGATCATGCAGGCAAGGATGGATGTGGTCTCTGTCAAGAATAACATCGGGCTGAAGAAGTTGCTGTCGATTGTCGTCAAATCAGGGTATTCCAGGATACCTGTTTACGAGGAGTCCTTCGATAACGTGAAGGGAATACTGTACACCAAGGATCTGTTACCCCATTTGAACGAACGTGATGATTTCAGGTGGCAGGAACTGATCCGTCCGCCGTATTTCGTGCCGGAAACAAAGAAGATCAGCGACTTGCTGAAGGAGTTCCAGATGAAAAAAATACACATGGCGGTTGTAATTGATGAATACGGCGGTACGCAAGGCATTGTTACCCTCGAGGATATCCTGGAGGAAATCGTGGGCGAAATCAGTGATGAGTATGATGAAGACGAACTTTCCTATATCAGGGTCGATAACAACACCTGTATTTTTGAAGGGAAAACCCTGCTCACCGATTTCTGCAAGACAGTAAACATACCTCTCTCACAAATGGACGATGTGCGCGGTGAAGCAGATACACTTGCCGGGCTGATCCTCGAAATGCAGGGAACCATCCCGGTGAAAAACGAGATCATCCACTACAGAAACCTCACCTTCAGGATTGAATCGGTCGACGAACGGAGGATTAAAAAAATACGAGTCACCGTATCATGAAGCCCCTGCTAACTAAGATGAAACACGGTTCGAAGGAAAAAGGGAAGGCAGCGTTCCTTTGCCTGTTGCTGATCATCACTGGCTGCAGGCATGACTACATACCCAAACCGAGAGCGTATTTCAGAATCGATCTTCCCCGGCACGCCTATACGGTTTATGACAGCGTCTGTCCATACAGGTTTGAATATCCTGTATATACATGCATAACACCTGCCACTGACCGGCTTGCCGAACCATGCTGGATCAACATTGTGTACGCGCACTATAAAGCAACCGTTCATATCAGCTATAAACCCATAAAGGGAAACCTGGAACAATTATTTGAAGATTCACGGTCGCTGGTTTATAAACACACGATCAAGGCAGAGTCTATCTCCGAACAGTTGTATACAAACACAGAAGGCAAGGTGTATGGTATTCTATATGATATCACAGGGAATGCCGCATCCAATATACAGTTTGTGCTTACCGACAGCGTGCATCATTTCATCCGTGGTGCCCTGTATTTCCGGGCTGAAGCCAATGCCGACTCCCTCGCTCCCGTGATCCGGTTCATCCGAGAAGATATTATCCACCTCATGGAAACACTGGATTGGAAATCATCCGGAAGACAGGCAGGCGCAAATTCCTCACCGGGTAAATGAAGTGAAAAATAATCATTAAATTGCCCCTCCAATCGCCTGTGCTTGTTATTCCGCTGCATTGAATAAAGAACATTTCAATGAGCATTGTATACCGGAAAATAATCAGAGACAGCATAATGCTGGGCATCTGGAAGATCGCAGAGGATTATGATACCCTGT
>JAXDBV010000207.1:0-3536 GCA_034678415.1 Bacteroidales bacterium | reverse complement strand
TTTTATTCACCTCACTGTTGTTTGCAATTGGTGTGCTTTTTGGTTATTATGTTATCGTTCCCCTGACCACGCATTTCTTCGGATCGTATATCGTCAGCGACCAGGTGAAGAACAAGGTAAACCTCATCTCGTATATCAGCACCATCAGTTCCGTTGTGCTGTGAAGCGGGGTAATATTTGATCTGCCGGCCCAGGTGTTTTTCCTAACCAAGATCTTACTGGTCACTCCCGTATTCCTTAAAAAATACAGGAGACATGCGATAGTGCTCATATTGGTGGTGGCTGCTGTCATCACCCCTCCGGATATCTTCAGCCAGATACTGGTAAGCCTTCCCCTGATCCTGCTTTACGAGATCAGTATTGCCATCTCAAGATCCATTATCCGTAAGAAAGAGGCAAAGGAGGAAGAAGAAAGACTGGCTGAACAAAAGGTACAGGCCGGATAAAGAATGTTTTTTGTACTTTTGCATACCAGTAACCCGAAACCATACACACTGACAATACATGCGTTTATCCACCGAGAATCTGGTAAAAAGATACCGTAAACGGACGGTCGTGCGCAATGTATCTATCGCGGTTGAGCAGGGAGAGATCGTCGGACTTCTCGGTCCGAACGGTGCCGGCAAAACCACTTCATTTTATATGATTGTCGGACTGATCGTGCCTAACTGGGGGAAGATCTATCTCGACCAGGAAGATATCACGGGATTGCCGGTCTATAAAAGGGCTCAGAAAGGAATCGGCTATCTGTCGCAGGAAGCTTCCGTATTCAGAAAACTGAGTGTGGAAGAGAACCTGAGGGCGGTGCTTGAGATGAACCACATAGATAAGGCGGAACAGGAGCAGCGCATTGAAGCATTGCTGGACGAATTCGGCCTTCAGAAAATTCGCAGGAGTATGGGATACCAGCTCTCCGGTGGTGAGAGAAGAAGAACCGAGATCGCCAGGGCACTAGCCATCAATCCCAAGTTCATTCTCCTTGATGAACCCTTCGCAGGCGTCGACCCCATCGCCGTCGAAGATATACAATACATTGTATCCAAGCTTAAGGATAAACACATCGGCATACTGATCACCGATCACAACGTCCATGAGACCCTGTCTATCACCGACAGGTCATACCTCCTCCTCGACGGTGAGATCCTGAAATCAGGCACCTCGGAAGAACTGGCCGAGGATGAACAGGTGCGAAGGGTCTACCTGGGGAAAAAGTTTGAGCTGAGACGCTGACCTGTGACCTTACAGCCGCTTTTTCTTTCCATGTATGGAAACCCACCTTCTATCATCACCTGCAGACACCAACCACGATCACTCCGGTTCCATGTACCAAGCGTTTCCTGACAGATGATCCATTGTTATAATACCTGCTATTTCAGGCAGGTAAATCAAATGGAATGAAGGAATTATTCGTATCTTTGCACAACTTTTTGCGGATGTGGCGTAATTGGTAGCCGCGCAAGACTTAGGATCTTGTGCCTTCGGGCGTGGGGGTTCGAGTCCCTTCATCCGCACTGAACCTGTTAAGGGACATGCCGATAACCGGTTCAGCGATGAATATATTTTATATAATTTCTTAATCTTTTGCGTTTGATGAATATTACGAGAGAAAATGTGGATGAACTGAATGTGGTTCTGAAGGTGAAAGTGGAACTGGTAGATTACGAGGAACGGGTGAACACGGTGCTAAACGATTACAGGAAAAAGGTGAAGAAAGACGGATTCAGGCCGGGGAAAGTGCCTCCGGGCCTCATCCGTAAGCTGTACCGTAAACCGGTACTGATAGAGGAGATAAACAAGCTGGTCTCCGAATCCATTTCGCGCTTCCTTGCCGAAGAGAAACTCAGGATCCTTGGAGAACCTCTGCCCAGCGAATCATACGACCAGTCCATTGACTGGGACAACCAGGCTGATTTCGAATTCTCTTTCGACCTGGGCCTCGCCCCGGATTTCTCTGTTAACCTTACCGACAAGGACATAATACCTTATTACCTCATCACCCCCGACAAGAAGATGAAGGACAGCTACGTGGAAAATGTCACACGGCGGTTCGGATCATTCAAAAACATTGAACGGGTGGAAGAGGGAGCCTACCTGAAAGGAAAGACAGAACAGCTTGGCGAGGATCTTCTTCCCCTGGAAACAGGCATCAGTATTGAAGACCTTTCTATCTATCTTGACCTCATTAAGGATGAGGAGATCAAGAGTTCTTTTCTCGGCAAAACCACGGGAGATCAGATCATATTCAATATCAGGAAAGCCTTCCCCAATGAGGCAGATGTGGCCACGATGCTGAATATCAAAAAGGAACATGTGGCGTCCATCGCCCCCCTCTTCCGCTATACTGTCCAGACTATCTCCCGGTTTGAAAATGCGCCCCTAAATCAGGAACTGTTTGATAAGATATACGGGGAAGGGATCGTTACCAGCGAGGAAGAATTCTATAAAAAAATTGAGGAGGAGATGGCCGCCAACCTGTTGCGTGAAAGCGAATACCGGTTCCAGGTGGATACCAGGAACACACTGATACAAAAATACCATTTCAGCCTGCCCACCGCCTTCCTTAAACGATGGCTTTATACCATCAATGAAGGAAAATACACCGCTGAACAAATCGATCATGATTTTGAGCACTTTGAAAAAGACCTGAAATGGCAACTTATCCGCGATAAAATTGTTATGGAGAATAAGATCGCGGTTACCGACGAGGAAGTGTTTGAATCAGCAAAAATGATCACCATTTCCCAGTTCAGGCAATATGGCATTACCAGCTTCCCTCCCGACCAGGTTGAAGGATATGCCCGTGATCTGCTGAAACGGGAAGAAGATAAAAAAAGAATCATCGAACGGAAAATTGAAGAAAAAGTATTTACCTTTATTAAGAATACAGTGCACCTGGATAATAAAAATATAACGGCAGAAGAATTCAATATACTTTACAAAAAAGAAAAAAATCAAACAGAACATAACCATGAGCACGAATAACGATTTCAGGAAATTTGCAACGGGACACCTGGGGATCAGTACATTGAAGCTTGAGCATTATGCTTCATTTTACAATAATTACATATCTCCCACCATCATTGAAGAACGGCAGCTGAACATCGCCACCATGGATGTGTTCTCCAGGCTGATGATGGACAGGATCATTTTCCTTGGATTGCCCATCGACGACTATGTGGCGAATATCATACAAGCCCAGTTGTTATATCTTGATTCCACCGATCCGACCAAGGATATCCATATTTATGTCAACACCCCCGGGGGTACCGTCCACGCAGGATTGGGGATTTACGATACCATGCAGTACATCTCATGTGACATTGCCACCATCTGCACCGGTATGGCGGCATCGATGGGAGCCATCCTCCTGGCAGCCGGCTCCAAAGGCAAACGCTCCGCCCTCAAGCATTCACGTATCATGATACACCAGCCTATGGGCGGGGTCCAGGGACAGGCAGTGGATATTGAGATCACCGCCAGGGAAATCCTTAAGCTGAGGAATGAACTGTATAACATCCTTTCCGAACATACCGGCG
>JAXDBV010000206.1:0-3001 GCA_034678415.1 Bacteroidales bacterium | reverse complement strand
CAATGGCCTGCCTGAACCCTTCCATCGCTTTCCGCTCGGGTTGAACGTGTATGTCGGTGAGAAAGGCAAACGTGAATTCTTCCTGCTGAACAACCTTCCGGTCTTTTTCCTGCTGACAGGAAAGCAGTAAAACCACTGATATCAGCGCAGGAAATAATTTTAAAAGTGCTTTCATATTGCGGTTATTTTAATACAAACATAACAATCATTCAGCAACTTCTCAATCTTCAGTACTTTCTATCGCCGCGTGCGTCCCTTTTCACGGCCGTCAATGACGACGGTATCATACCTGTTTTTTTTCAGATCCGCGGATCATCCCTCCCCGTGACGGGTGACGCCATGGGATGGAACGGTCATCCCTGATCCGGTCGTCGGCCCCGGATAAGAACGAGCCGCAAAACACCATTTGAACAATAGTCAGCATGCTACTGCTCCCGGATGATTTAACCGTTCCCGGTGATTTCGTACATGAACAGGATCCCCTGATCAAATGACACCTCACATTCCTCCGACTCACAGACATTGCTGATGCCGACGAAGTAAGGGTTATAGCTGTTATTATGGAGCGGGTACCTGAATCCCCTGAGCGTAAGGTTGACGAGGGGACGGATGGAAAAGAAGGAAATGATCCTGTTTGTACGGCCTAAAATTCTGTGCACACCCGGGTTAAGAATGGTCATCTTTCCGTGGTTATCATAGATCTCTACAGGGACCGACGTGTTGAATTCAGCCAGGAACATCAGGTTAGCCGAGCTGTGATCCATCCTTCTTCCAAGGGCGGAGAGCACGATCAGCCTGCCAGGGGCGTAAGAACGGGCAAACGACAGGGCTTTTTCCATGTCGGTTGAATCCTGGTCTGCAAGATGGATGAATTTCACAGTCGGGAAATGTTCCCTTGTTTCATCCGTGATGGAGTCAAAATCGCCGAGGATGAAATCGGGTGTGATGCCCGTTATATAACAGTTTTCAGCGCCCCCGTCAGCGGCAATGATTACATTGGCGCTTTTAATGCATACATCGCAGCAGCAGAACGGGTGACCTCCCCGTTGGCAATGATGGCAATGATCGTTTCTCTTAAATCCATAGATGGTTCGGATGTATGTATGTCAATCCTCCCTTTTATCCCTGAGGAATAGGTCTCGTTCCGCAACCGGTATCCTTAAAAGCTTGTATCTGCAGGGTTCATCATCAGCCTGACTGTAATTTTCTCCGCCGGTCATCAGTACCGGTTCCCGCTGCTGTATAAAGCAAGCTCTGAAAACCGAAGAGCCCGAAGTATGGCTTGTACTTTTCCGGCTGCCTCTTTCAATCTTCATCTCAATATTACGGGTATTTCTGCATTATTCCTCCTCCAGCTACGAATTCCTTCAGTTTCCTGTACTGCCTGATCATGATCTCCTCCATCTCCGGGTTAAACAACAGCGCCGTCGGATGCCTTACGGGGTATATCTGGAATCCATCCCTGTATATTATTGATCCGAAAACCGTGTGAAACTCCCTGGCGATAGGGCAGGGTATCCCGAAGTGCCTGAACAGGAACCTGGTAGCATGGAATCCCAGCGGGATGAGGTATTCCGGTCTTACCAGTTCCATCTCGCGGAGGAGGTAATCCTTACAGGCTTCGATTTCCGGCCTGTTGGGTCTCCTGCATTTCGGAAGAAAGCATTTGATAAGGTTTGTGATGTAAACATCGGATCGTTCTATACCGGCCATGTTCATCAGGCGGTCGAACAGTATTCCCGAAGGGCCGGTGAAGATTCTGCCGTCCAAGTCTTCTTTTTCACCCGGAGCCTGGGCAATCAGCAGCACGTGTGACCGCAGATTCCCTTCTCCGGGAACGGCATTCCGCCTTGTTAATGACAGGCGGCACCTGTGACAGCTCCTGATGATGCCGGCCAGCCCTTCCATCTGTAAACCAATTTCATTCCTGCCGGATACAGTCATTGGTAATTAAAAGCCTTTATGCTAAATTAGGAAATTAACCGGTAAAAGAGGGAATAAATTAGCTAATGCGTTGGTCTAAATGGTAAAAACGAGCTTGCGATACGGGAACTCCTTAACCGATCAACAACTGGTAGAGATGAGTATACGAGGTGACAGGCAGGCGTTTGCTGAAATAGTCTCCCGTTATGAATCAACGGTTGCCAGGACAGTGATGGGTATTGTCGGCAGTGGAGCGGAGGCGGAAGATATCGGCCAGGATACTTTCGTAAGATTTTATCGCTCTATGGCAAATTTCCGGTGGGAGTCAAGTCTGGGAACCTACCTGACACGTATTGCCATAAACCTCTCACTGAACGAGGTGAAAAAACGAAAACGGGTGTTTTCTTTTTTTGTGAGGCAGGATGAAGAAGAGAAAGAGCTGGATGTGATCGATCCGAATGGTGTTATGGAGAGGAACGATGCCGCCGATGCAGTGGGAAAGGCCTTACAAAAATTGCCTCCCGATTTCAGGGCCGTAATTACATTACGACTGATTGACGGATACAGTACAAAAGAAACAGCCGAGATATTAAAACTGCCCGTGGGAACCGTGCTCTCACGCTTGTCAAGAGCGCAGGCTGTATTGAAGAAACAAATGAAACTAATCATGCCGGAACTATGAAAAAGGAACCGATTCATGAACTGTTGTACAGATCGTTGGACGGCGATTTGACGGACGAACAGGCCGGGGTGCTCAACGAGGCCCTCCGCCAGTCGGAAACACTGAGAGATGAGAAGGAGCGTCTGCTTCGGATCAGGGCTTTGCTCGCAGACAAGACCTGTTCATTCAAGGGAGGATTCGTTGACCGGGTGATGAAACGTATTGAAAAAGAACGGGTGCTCATCCCGGAATTACTTCCCTTCAATGATCTGTTGTATTTCTTCAAACGCGTGGCACTGACAGGAGCCGCTGCCATCCTCCTCCTCCTGATAACCCTCTTCCTGAGCGGAGGTTCGTTTGACCTGAACCACCTCCTGGGAATTGAACAGGTGTCGGAAGAAGATCTTATTACCTATT
>JAXDBV010000205.1:0-5561 GCA_034678415.1 Bacteroidales bacterium | reverse complement strand
ATGATGGCGAATGGTATATCATCGTTAATCTCGCTGGTCAGGGCCAGGTTGAAGCACGCGCGTGAGGCAACGGTTTTGTTCCGGTGGTTGCTGAGTATATTCCAGTACCTGGCAGCTTCAAGCCACTCATCCTGTTGTGCAAGAAGGTGTGCAACCCGGAATCCTTTCTTCCCCGATGCATAGTAGACTCGGTCAACCTCCATCCATTGGGGCATGAACCGGTTGGCCAGGTAGTACCCGCACCAGTATGCTGCCTCTTCCACCATTTCTTTGTTCTCCTGTGGCCGGTCAGACCAGCCAAGGGTATCTGTACTGCTGAACTCAGCTCTTACCAACGAATCGGCCAGGCTATAGATGCGTATGTATCCGGACGGACAATAATTTACCGACACGATATCATAATAATAATAGGTCTCATTGCTTAACGGATCATATTGTGAAAGCAGTTCGTATTCATGATATATACCTACCCCAACGAACTCAAGGACGATGATTTGATCTTTTCCGTAGTTTCTGCCAAGAGAATCGATCATGTATTTTTGCAGCGGCTCCTGTATTTTACCATGCATGTCAGAAGTAATTTCATGCACGGGAACCATGAGAGAGTCAATGTTGTTTGCGGGAGAGGCGGCCATTGCCTGTAAAAGGCCAGCCACGCATTCGCGGGATACGGAATTACCGGTATACACCTCATCCTCCTCAAGGAGGGTGAGGCGGTTATCATCATCATTCCTGAGACACCGGTTTACCACGAGGACGTTTTCCGGAGGTATGGAAAGATCTCTCTCCGGCGGCTGCAATACCTCAATGGTGAGTGACTGTATGGAAGCACAGGCAGTACAGGCTGACACGACAAGCAACAATAGCAACCTCATCCGCGGAATCTGCATGGATTGATTATTTCACAAACTCGTGTTTCCGGTTTTCAAGGACTGTTTTATACCTACGTGTAACTGTGCGATTAATTCGTTGCGCAGCAATATTAATATAGTTTACAGCTTCCGGATAATCACCCTGCATCTCTTTTAAAACGGCGAGGTTGTGACAAGCCATACCGCTGATCCCGGGGTCAGGGTTATCCTTCAGGGATTCCCATTCTTCCAACAGTGCCCCCCATCTTCTCATGCGGAGGTGTTTCGTAGTGCCGTTAAACAAGGAATGCAACGGTCTGTAGAACGTACGCTGCACGGTAGACCAGCCCGGCACGATCCGTGCGGCATACTGTTCGCCGATAAAGAAACCGGTTTCCTCAACAGCTGCTCCACGACCGGGCAGTTTTTCCAGGGCTTCTTCCTCGGTATAACCATCCATCTCATACAGCACTGAATCGGAAAAGAAGTATTCGTCAATGATGTTCCGTTCCGAGGGCAGGTATACACGCCAGCCCGACCATATGACCACTGTCAGTGATGCGACATACCTTCGGGTGATTTCCGTGTTGTAAAGGATCCTGTTGGTCCATACCTTGTTCTTCTCTTCCTGTTTTTTCTGTCTGAACATCTCTACTCCGGTCCTGTTGGTTGTGGCGATGGATTCGATCGTGATGAGGGCATCCAGGTTGTTGTCAGTGCAGAGCCGTTCAACAAAATCCCAGTCCAGGGGTTCGGGCATCTGACGGTTGTCGGCAGTGATCGATTCCACTTTCACGGGAAGGACTGACCGGAATTCCTCGGAATATTCGAGGTATTCAAGGGCTCCCTGGACAGCTCTTTGTGCGCTGAGATAGTAAGTATAACTACCGGTTCCTCTCGTGAGGTCTTCCACCATACTATTGATGTCCTGGTTCATCTTGCCCATGGCAACATTCAGAATACCAATCTGTTCTATTGAATCGGGCATGCTTACCACAGGGGGTTTGTATACATCCACCGTCATTCTGGTTACAGAACAGCCAGCGCACAGCGTCAGGCTGACAGCCAGGAACATATATGGTTTAAACGAGGGCATCTGTTGAAATACCGTATCAGTAACTTCTTTTATTCCTTCAGTTGTTCATTGAGCCTTTCCCTTTCAGAAATCCTGTAATTGAGCACACCGATGTAATTTCCTGCCTTCCTGTTGCCATAGGTGATCAATGATTTTTTCACCCAGTTGAGGGCTTCTTCAAGGTTCCCGTTCACCTCATACACGAGTCCCATGTTGTAACAGGCATATCCTGCGATCTTCTTGTCAGCCGTCTCGATATATTTTGACCATATATCGCCGGCCTCGTTGAATAGTCCCTGTTGAACCAGCCGGTGGGCAATTTTAAAATCGTTATTCCCTTTTTTGAAATACATTCTTTTGACGGGAATCCACAGGGGAGAAATTCTTCCGGCATATCTTGTTCCCGCGAAGTACCCTGCTTCCTCCACTACTCTCTGCCTGGCCGGTGCATCCGTGATGGGCCGGTTCCAGTCCATGTAATCCACGAATACATTTTCATCGATCAGCCGTTGTCCTGACGGATCATACACCCTCCATCCCGTTTCCACCTTTATTCTCAGGTTTGGATTTTGTTGTTTTACCAGGAGTGCCACCAGCCGTCCTTCCACGTTTGAGTCGAATGTTTCGAGCGCAATGAGGGCATCCGTGCCACTGGAACTGCAAATCTCCCCTACATTGGCCCAGTCGAGCAACGGTGGAAATTTTGTTGTTCCCGTGCCTTTCAGTTTGACATCTGGGATCACCACCTTACTGAAGCGGGGTGAGTTCGACATGGCATTGGCAAGTCCGGTGATGCATTGCTCGGAACCGAAACGGTCATTGAGTATCAGTTCGCCCGTGATGATCCCTTCCACCACGTTCGTTACTTCCTCCTCCTTCGCGGGAAGACTGCGGTTGATCACCGCCAGTGTCTTAATTTCCTGGGGGATATTGATCTCAGCAGCCCTCATTACATCAATGAGGGTTTCACTGGTTTTGCAGGAAGCAAAAAAAACCATGTAAAGCATTAACAGTGCCGTGATTGATGCATGTGTGGTTTTCATGACAGGTATATTATTTAAAACAGGAATTTGGTTGTAACAAGAACATATTTTCCCGGATCATGTTTTCAGGGCTCCGCATACGCTGATCACCTGTCCGCTGATGTATGATGACAGGTCGGAAGCCAGGAACAATGCAGCATTGGCCACATCTTCCACTGTTCCTCCCCTTTTGAGGGGTATCTGTTCCATCCATGTTTTTTTCACTTCTTCAGGGAGCTGAGCGGTCATATCGGTAAGGATAAAACCGGGAGCAATGGCATTACAGCGGATATTTCTTGAGCCTGCCTCCCGGGCTATTGCCTTGGTGAATCCAATAATACCGGCTTTTGAGGCGGCATAATTTGACTGGCCTGCATTACCGCTCACCCCTACCACCGAACTCATGTTGATGATGGAACCCGATTTTTGTTTCAGCATGTGAAGCAGCACACATCGGGTAAAATTGAACACCGATTTGAGATTGACATTAATGACCATGTCCCATTGTTCTTCGGTCATTCGCATCAGCAAAGTGTCGCGGGTAATTCCTGCATTATTGACCAGTACATCAACTTTCCCGAAGTCTCCCATGATTTTTTTGACAATCGCTTCTGTTTGGTCCATCTTACTGGCATCAGAGACATATCCCTTTATGTTAACTCCCTGCGCTTCAATATCCTGCCATGTTTTCCTGAAATCGTCGTTTTCCGCGATATCGGTAAAAGCGATGGCCGCGCCTTCACGGGCAAATGTCAGGGCGATAGCCCTGCCGATTCCTCTTGCAGCTCCTGTTATCAGGGCTGTCTTTCCTTCCAGAAGTTTCATAATGCTCTTATTTTAAATATGGCATAAAACACATCAATTCTGTAAATAATCTGTTCTCGTTCACGAATGTCGGATGAATTTCACAAAAACCACATCGAGCCACCTCGAGTGGAGTGTTACTGTTTCTTTGCATTCTTCATCACCTTGTCTATGGTCATACCGATATCGGCGGGTGATTCCACCACATGAATCCCGCATTCCTTCATGATCTGCATTTTTGCTGCGGCGGTGTCGTCTTTTCCTCCGATGATTGCCCCGGCATGGCCCATTCTTCTTCCCTTGGGAGCGGTCTGCCCGGCAATGAATCCCACCACCGGTTTTGTACCATGATCCCTGATCCAGTATGCTGCATCGCTTTCCATGCTTCCGCCGATTTCACCAATCATTATAATTCCTTCCGTTCCCGGATCATCCATCAGCAGCATGACAGCTTCGAGGGTGGTAGTACCGATGATGGGATCTCCCCCGATGCCGATGCACGTTGACTGCCCCAGTCCTGACCTGGTCACCTGGTCAACCGCCTCGTAGGTAAGGGTTCCTGAGCGGCTTACGATACCGATGGTTCCCGGCGTATGTATAAAACCGGGCATGATGCCCACCTTGGCTTCCCCGGGGGAGATCACTCCCGGGCAGTTCGGCCCGATAAGTCTCACCCCGTGTTTTTCCTTTAGGTATGCTTTAACCTTCATCATGTCAGATGTAGGGATTCCCTCGGTGATGGTCACGATCACCCGGATGCCGGCATCGGCAGCCTCGCAAATGGAGTCGGCAGCATATACAGGAGGGACGAATATCACCGATGTGTCGGCCCCGGTGGTTTTCACCGCATCCTCCACGGTATTGAACACAGGCCGTCCGAGGTGTGTCTGACCTCCTTTCCCTGGTGTTACTCCCCCGACAACGTTGGTGCCGTATTCTATCATCTGCGAGGCATGAAAACTGCCTTCACCGCCGGTAAATCCCTGTATGATAACCTTCGATAGCTTGTTAACCAGAACGCTCATTTTTGTTGTTATCAAAGTGTGAAATATACTGATTAATTCTTAACTGGCAATCGAGGCAACAGCAAAATAGAATTCCTTTTCACACCTGCCGGCACACAGTAACGCTGAAAAAAACCTCTCAGGCTGTGAGGGACATGCCATGACAGGACAAGAATTGGTGTCACGGTTACCGAATGCGGGTTACAGCAAGCTGTTTTTACTTATCTTTGTTGATGAACCATTAGAAAACACACTGTATCATGACATTTTACGGCCTGATCATTTCATTCATCCTGCAGTTTGTAGCGGCTTTTCTTGCCATTAGCCTCACCAAGGTTACCCGTTACAACGTATCATGGATCCTGATCTCCATTGCACTTATCCTTATGGCGGTACGGCAGCTGCTGGAGGTGCTCCCCTACATTTTCCCCAACTATACAAGGGATTTTACCGCTCTGAGCATATGGATCGGGATCATCACCTCTGTGGCAGTGACCATCGGGATCATATTTGTGAAGAAGATATTCAAATCGCTGAGTGAAGCCGAGCGTATACGCAAAGTGTCGGAGATGCGGGTGTTGAATGCCATTATACAGACGGAGGAGCGTGAGCGCGGACGTTTTGCCAAGGATCTGCACGACGGGCTGGGTCCTGTCCTTTCCACCGTCAGGATGTCGCTTACCGCCCTGCAGAGAAATCCCCATGGAGAGCAGGATGAGAAGATCATCCGCAATATGAACGACCTGATCGAGGAAGCGATCGGAAGCATGAAAGAGATATCTGATAATATCAGCCCTCATATACT
>JAXDBV010000204.1:0-6009 GCA_034678415.1 Bacteroidales bacterium | reverse complement strand
GCGTTTCATTCTTTCGCCAGAACGGAAAAGATACCGCCTGGATCAGAATATTTTCGTATTCGTCTTATTCCTGCTGATATCCATCCTTTTCTGGTTCCTCAATGAGCTGAATAAGGTCACGGAAACGGTGATTCCATTCCAGGTACGCTATACCAATGTACCCAAGGGGAAGGTGCTGGCCAATGAGCTGCCTCCCATACTGAACCTGAGGGTGGAGGGCCCCGGCAACGTCCTCCTGAGGTATACGATCATTGCCAGCCGTTCGTCCCTGGTATATAATCTCAGGAATCAGCCATTCGGGCAGATCGCCAACACCGATCCCCCCAGGTTCTATGTCCTGACTTCCTCAGCCCGTGAAATGCTCAATCGTCAGCTGCCCGAAGAACTAAACCTGTTGCAGGTAACCCCCGATACCATCTTTCTGACTTTCGATAACATGGTGAGCAAGAAAGTTAGAGTGGTGCCGGTTCTCGACCTACAGTTTGACAAGCAATTCATGCTCAGAAGCGGGGTTGTGGTGAAGCCTGACAGTGTGATGATCAGCGGGCCTGCTGCCGTGATCGATACCCTCCTTTCCGTGCAGACAGAACCCATTGTTTACCGGAATCTGAATGAATCCGTCGAGACGGAAATGCCACTGCACCCTGTGGAAAAAGTGATCCTCTCCACCAGGAGGGTGACCGTGAGCATACCCGTGAGTGAATATACCGAAGCGGTCTATGCCGTCCCGGTGGAGGTTATCCATGAACCCGACAGCCTCGTGATGAAAGTATTCCCGGGGAAGATCAATATCACCTGCCTGGTCGGTCTGGAAGATTACCCCAGGATACAGCCACAGATGTTCCGCGTCACGGTTGATTACAGGAATTACCTCGATGCTCCCGGGAAGCTGCTGAAAGCAAGCATTGACAGGGCTCCTGAATATGTCAGGATCGTCAGGTTACATCCTCAGAATGTTGAATTTATTATCGAAAAAAAATAATGTTAACCATCGGTCTGACAGGCGGTATTGGCGCCGGCAAATCACTCGTGTGTGATATTTTCAGGCATCTGAATGTACGGGTTTATGAAGCCGACAAACGGGCCAGGCTCCTCATGAACGAGGAGGCAGGGATCAGAGACCAGATCATGGCTCTCTTTGGTGAAAAAATATATACCCCGGAAGGCCTCGACAGAAAACAGGTGGCTAAAATAGTCTTTCATGATGAAGCCATGCTGGAAAAGGTGAACAGCATTGTTCACCCCTTCGTGTTCAGGGATTTCGGGATCTGGTTGAGGAAACAGGAAGATCAGAAATACGTTATTCATGAGGCTGCCATTATCGTTGAGAGCGGTGCGGCATCCCTGTTTGACCGTATCATCACCGTCGAAGCGCCGGAGGAGATCAGGATACAGAGGGTGATCCACCGCGATGGTGTGGGCAGGGAAGAGGTTGCTGCCAGGGTCATGCGGCAGGCCGGAGCGGAGGAACGGATAAAGAATGCACACTATGTCATTATGAATGACGGACAATTAATGATTATACCTCAGGTATTGTCGGTGCATAACCGCTTGTTAAGAATGTCGGGAAAAGAAGGATAAAAGCACTTAATAATGGCACGCTTTGCCAAATGGCTGGCCGGAGGCCTGGGATGGGCTTTCTTCGGCCCAATCGGCGGTATCATAGGCTTTGCATTGGGATCGCTGGCCGATGCAACAGAGGTGCGTACCTATACGCCGGGACAAACAACCCCCGGTGATTTTATCGTAAGCCTCCTCGTCCTCATTGCAGCCGTGATGAAAGCCGACGGAAAGGTAGTGCGCTCGGAACTGGATTATGTGAAGAAATACCTTGTCCAGGCCTTCGGACAACAGAATGCTGCCGAAGCGGTAGGTATGCTCAGGGATATTCTCCAGCAGACCATCCCTCTCCAGCAGGTGAGCCGCCAGATAAAGAATAACCTCGATTATTCATCAAGGCTGGCACTGCTCCAGATGCTTTACGGTGTCTCAAACGCCGACGGACAGATCCATCCCCGGGAGATCAGCGTGATCAACAGTATCTCCGGCTACCTGGGAATCAATGAGAAAGATACTGCGTCCATCCGGGCGATGTACATACCCGATACCGACTGGACTTACAAGGTGCTTGAAATCAGCCCTACCGCAACCGATGAGGAGGTGAAAAAAGCCTACCGGAAAATGGCCGTCAAATACCACCCGGATAAAGTGACATACCTGGGAGAAGATTTTCAGAAAGTGGCCAAGGAAAAATTCCAGAAAGTGAATGAGGCGTATGAGAAAATAAAACGGGAAAGAAACATACCATAATTAGCATACGTATCCGTTAATAGATTTGTTATTTTTACAAACAAAAAACAGGAATTATGACGGAATTAAAAGATATCCTTTCCATATCGGGGTATCCCGGCTTGTTCAGGAATATTGCCCAGGGCCGTACAGGTATTATCGTCGAATCGCTGTTGGATGGACACAGAATGAACGCCTATCCTACGGCAAAGATCAGTTCGCTGGAAGATATTGCTGTATTTACCGGCGACGGTGAAACAAAGCTTGTTGAAGTGCTTCGCAAGATCCGGGAGAAAGAAAAGGGCGGGCAAGGACCTGATCACAAAGCCGATAAACAGGTGCTGCTCGACTATTTTGCAGAGGTGATACCCAACTATGACAGGCAGCGTGTCTACCTTTCCGATATTAAAAAGATCATCAGCTGGTATAATATACTTCAGCAGAAAAGCATGCTCGATATCCTTGACAGGAAAGAGGAAGATAAAGAGAAGGAAGGAGAAGCTGTGCCTGAACAGGTGACGGACAAAACGGAAAGTAAAACCAGGGGGGTGAAGAAACTGCCCAAACCTGCCATCGGCGCTGACAAGGAGGCCACCAAGCCCAAAGCACCGGCTAAAATGAAAAGCCCGGCAGGCAAGAAACCCCTTTCAAAATAAACCGATATAAACCATCATGTCCGGCATGGATTTGCCTGTAAAGAAACGTTCTTTTTTACCGCACGATCTGTATATTGATTCATGGTCATCGGTTGAACCTTATTACCGTAATTTGCTCACCAGGCCGCTCCGTTCCGTGGATGACCTGGTGGTGTGGCTCCAACACCATAGCGAACTGTCATCGGCCATGGAGGAGGAACAGGCATGGCGGTACATCCGCATGAACTGTGACACCACCGACAGCCGCCTGTCGGCAGCGTTTGAATACTTTATCACAACCATTTTTCCCGAAGCGGAGAAACTGTCACATCAGCTCGATATGAAGCTAATCCGCGCAGGTATGCTGGACCAGCTCGACAACGACCGCTACCTTGTCTTTATACGCGCCCTTAAACGGCGCACTGAACTGTTTCGTGAAGAAAACGTGCCCTTGCTGGCTGCCCTCCAGGTGACGGAACAGGAGTACGGGCGTATCATGGGAGGGCTGACGGTTCACTTCCGTGGAAAAGAGCTTACGTTGCAGCAGGCTGCCAACCTTCTCCGCGATACCGACAGGGACAAAAGGGAACAGGTGTTTGCCCTCATCCATCACCAGAGAATCGCCCAGGTGAGCCGACTGCAGGACCTGTATAGCGAACTGGTCGGAAAAAGGATGCAGGTTTCAAATAATGCCGGCTTTGCCAGCTACCGCGATTATAAGTTCGCTGAGCTCGGCCGGTTCGATTATACGGCAGATGACTGTCTGCTCTTCAGATCAGCCGTGAGGAAACACGTGAAGCCACTCGTGGAGCGTATCCATCGTAAGAGGCAGGAAGACCTCGGTTACCGGGCGCTCAAGCCCTGGGACCTTGATGTGAACCCCACAGGAAGGGAACCCTTCAAACCCTTTGATCATCCGGATGAGCTGGTGGAAAAAACCGTGCAATGCTTCAATGAGATAAGACCCGGATACGGGGAATACCTGGAACGGATGCATCGCCATGGATTCATGGATCTTGGATCGCGCCCCGGCAAAGCCCCCGGAGGATTCAACTACCCCTTATATGAAAGCAACGTGCCGTTCATTTTTATGAATGCCGTGGGAAACCAGCGGGATGTGGAGACACTGGCTCACGAGGGAGGCCACGCCATCCATTCATTCCTCACTGCCGGCCTGCCTCTGGTGGAATATAAATCGCTCCCCGCCGAAGTGGCTGAACTGGCTTCCATGTCGATGGAACTGATCTTCATGGAACACTGGCATCACTTCAGCAATGACGTGGAAGAAATCAGGAGGGCACGACGAAACCAGTTGGAGGAGATCATCACTATCCTCCCCTGGATCATATGCGTGGATGCATTCCAGCACTGGGTTTATACCCATCCCGGTCATACACACCGGGAGAGAGACCAGGCATGGATCGATATCGCCATGGAACAGATGAGCTCGGTGGTCGATTATACCGGTGTGGAAGAGCACCTTACCTATGCCTGGCAACGACAGCTTCATATCTTCGAGATGCCTTTTTATTATATTGAATATGCCATTGCCCAGCTCGGTGCCATATCTGTCTGGCGCAACTACAGGGAAAATCCTTCCGGAACGCTCGATCGTTATGAGTCGGCCCTGAGGCTCGGGTATTCAAAACCGATCCCTGAGATATACAGGGCTGCGGGAATCCCCTTCGATTTCTCGGAAACCTATATCAACAGCCTGATGAAGTATGTCTGGAATGAACTGGAACAACTGTACCGGTAGGTTGACCTCTTAGCATGGCGACACAACGGCCGGGAGCCAACGATCACTGATTGCTATTCAAGCTGCTTTGCCTCATCCCACAGGCGGTCCATTTCTTCCAGGCTCATGTCTTTAAGCGACCTCCCTTTTCTCAGGGTCAGTTCTTCCAGGCGGTAGAAACGCCTCATGAATTTCTGGTTCGTTTTTTCGAGGGCGTTGTCGGGATCGATGTTATGATGCCTTGCCGCATTGATGATGGAGAACAGCAGATCTCCGATCTCTTCCTCCAGCTTTTCGGGCGACCGGTTGTCAAGCTCGCGCTTCACCTCGCCAAGCTCCTCTTCAATTTTGATCCATACATCCTTTGCGTTTTTCCAGTCGAAGCCTGCCCCCCTGGCTTTCTCCTGTATCCGTTTAGCTTTGATCATGGATGGAAGAGAGGAGGGGACACCGCTGAGTACATGGCTGTTTCCTTCCCTGATCTTCAGATGTTCCCAGTTCTCCTTCACCTCTTCCGCATCCTTCACCTTCACTTCGCCGAACACATGGGGATGCCTGTATATGAGTTTTTCGTTGATCGACCGGGCTACATCGCCGATATCAAAATGTCCGTCCTCCTCGGCAATCCTGGCATAAAAAACGATGTGCAGGAGCAGGTCGCCCAGCTCCTTCTTTATTTCGTCGAGATCATTTTTCAACACGGCTTCCGCCAGTTCATAGGTCTCCTCAATGGTGAGCGGGCGGAGGCTCTGCAATGTTTGCTGCCTGTCCCACGGGCATTTCATCCTCAGATCATCCATGATATCCAGAAGCATCCCCATTGCTTCCAGCTTCTTTTCCCTGCTGTTCATACCTGCTGTTTTTATTCCTTGAATTTTACTCTGATGGTTGACCCTGTACTCAGGTTAAGCAGTTCCGCCGCCCGGCCGTGGTTGATGCCTATCTCCATGAGCCCCAGGCTATTGAAGAGTACCACTATTTCACCAACCGGCCTCTCGGCATAGGTGGCAGAGAGGGCGCTTATCCTGTAATGGTTGCTCTGGATAAATATATCAAAGTTCCTTTTCTTACGCACCCGGTTAAAAAGCTCCTCCGTAATATTTACGATGGCATTCTGATAAGAATCAATGTAAATTATACTGCCTGTGATCACTGATTCTTCAATGGTTGCTCTCATGGGCACGCGTTTGTTGAACCGGTCAACGGGGGTTCCTATGGTCTCCGGCCGTTCCCCGTTAACCAGGCGGCAGGCAGCATCAAGCAGCACACCCCCCATGGGGAAGATATCCTGTCGTCCAACGCCCGTGAGTTAGATGATATTCCCCGGATCAATTTTGTAGAGGAGAC
>JAXDBV010000203.1:0-7183 GCA_034678415.1 Bacteroidales bacterium | reverse complement strand
ATCCGCATGGCAGAGAGGATTGTTCCAAGGTGGGCAATGACGTCAAACAGGCCCATGAAAGCGAGATCACGGTAATGTTTCAGCAGGCGGCCGCCCCTGGCCTGCATTTGTTCACCGCCCACGCAATGGAACTCTGCATCAGGATCCTTGAGCCTGATGAACCGCATCAGCTGTGCTGCCTGAAGGTCGCCGGATGCCTCACCGGCAATGAGAAAGTAGTTCATAGAATAATGAATTGTTTATGCAACCAGCCATTTATAACCAAGGACCAGCAATGCAAGAATAATGGTAGCCATGAGTGCTCCCCTGGCCGAATACAACCAGTTAAGCCAAATAAATATAAAGAAGATCAGCAGGTTGGGTACTGCACAAAGGCTAATTACCTGGGTAAATACGTTTCTGGAAAACACTTCGGCAAGGAACTGCGATAACGATTGTTCCTCGCGCACTGCAAGAAAAAACACGAAGAATGCCAGAACCGGCAGCAGGAATCCTGTCAGCAGACCGATCCACAGCACGTCATACCTTGCTTTCATTGATCCATGCATTGATGGTTTCCATATGATCATAGCCGGTCAGATCGATCTTCACGGGGACGATGGATACATACTGATTTTGCAGCGCCCACTCGTCCGTATCTTCGGCACCTGCCTCAAAGTTTTTAAAAAAACCCGTAAGCCAGAAATAATCGCGGCCCGAGGGATCGGTTCTCCTGATGAATTCTTCCTTCCACAGCCCATCGGTTTGCCGGCAAACCTTCACACCCCTGATGTCGCCGGCAGGCAGTGCTGGAATATTCACATTCAGGCAAACCCCCTGTTCCAGCCCTTTTTCCAACATATTACGTATCACCATCCTGATATATGGAAGTGCATCGGTGAAATCGGCATCTTCAGAATAGCTGTTGAGGGAGAACCCGGCGGCAGGTATCTTATTGATACAGGCTTCGATGGCTGCAGCCATGGTTCCCGAATAAAAAACACTGACCGAAGCATTCGAGCCATGATTGATACCAGACAGCACCAGGTCGGGGCTGCGCTGCAATATCTGACTTAATGCCAGTTTTATGCAATCAACGGGCGTGCCGTCGCAGCTATAAAATAATAATCCCTTCTCGTCTTTTCTCTTCCTCACCCGCAATGGTTTCTCCACAGTGATCGCATGTGATTTTCCCGACTGGCTCTCCTCTGGAGCAATAACCACCACATTACCAAACTCCCTGGCAGCCTTTATCATGGCTGACAGTCCGGCCGACAGGTATCCATCATCATTGGTGAGTAGTAACAGTGGTGTGCCCATAGTATAATAACCGTGATTAATTCCGGTATAAAGATAGAAGAATTTGGGAAACCTCTCCCTCACTTATCAACACCAACAAAGGAAGAGAACACGTTGCACGTTTCATGTCAATTCCTTACTTTTGTTGACCGTTTATCTGACCAAATTATGAAAATCTCCGATGCATGGCTCAGAGAGTATATCCCGATGGACATACCACCGCTGGAACTCTCAAATATTCTCACCGGTATTGGTTTGGAAGTGGAAGGGATGGAACATTTTGAAGCCGTAAGAGGCGGTCTGGAGGGTGTGATTGTCGGTGAAGTGAAGTCATGCCGCCGTCATCCCAATGCCGATAAGCTCATGCTGACAACGGTGGATGTGGGAGGCGGCCGGTTGTTGTCTGTGGTGTGCGGCGCCCCAAACGTAGCCGTGGGACAGAAAGTGCCGGTAGCGCTGGTTGGAACAAAGCTTTACAAAGGAGATGAGGTGATTGAGGTAAAGAAAGCCCGGCTCAGGGGAGAATTGTCTGAAGGAATGATCTGTGCCGAGGATGAGCTGGGACTCGGAACGGATCACTCGGGGATTATGGTGCTTGATCCGGCAGCCAGGACAGGAATGACAGCCAGGGAATATTTCCGTATTGAGACCGATACGATTTACGAGATCGGTTTAACGCCCAACCGTATCGAGAGTGGTTCGCACTATGGTGTGGCAAGAGATCTCTTTGCCTATTTCAGCATACGCCAGTCCAAGGAACTGGTTCTCCCCGATGTCAGCAGGTTCTCCATCGATAACCGTACGCTGCACATACCGGTGGAGATCCTTGTACCGGAGGCCTGTTTTCGGTACACCGGCATTACCCTGTCAGATGTCACCGTGGCCGAGTCGCCGGCATGGCTTAAGAACCGTTTGCTGTCCATAGGCCAGAACCCCATCAATAATGTGGTGGATATCACCAATTACGTCCTTCATGAAACGGGTCAGCCCCTCCATGCTTTTGATGCCGATATGATACATGGGAACAAGGTGGTGGTACGGACCATGCCTGAAGGAACAAGTTTTATCACCCTTGATGGCGTGGAACGCGCTCTTTCCGCCGAAGATCTGATGATCTGCAATACCCAGTCACCCATGTGTATCGGGGGTGTGTTCGGCGGTGCCGAGTCGGGAGTGACAGGAAGAACCACCCGCGTGTTTCTCGAGAGCGCGTATTTTAACCCGGTCTCCATCAGGCGCACCTCGAAGAGACACGGGCTAAATACCGATGCTTCCTTCCGGTTCGAACGGGGTGCTGATCCCACGATGACCATCTATGCACTGAAAAGAGCAGCCCTTCTTATCCGTGAAATAGCCGGTGGAACAATCAGTTCCGATATCGTTGATGTCGTAACCCGCCAACCGGAGGCTCATCAGGTCAATCTTTCCTTTTCACAAATCAGCCGGCTAACGGGTGTGAAAATGGAACCGGCGGAGGTGAAGAAGATCCTTATCGCGATGGATATGGAGATCATTGGGCGCCATAGCGACGGGATCAGTGTGCGTGTACCGTCGTACAAGGTAGATGTGACACGCGAAGCCGACCTCATCGAAGAGTTGCTGCGTATGTACGGGTATGATCATATCGTGATCACCGGAAATATGAACTCCAGCATGTCCTTCACCACAAAACCGGATAAAGAAAAAATCCTAAATACCATATCCGATCTCCTGGTGAGCCATGGTTTTTATGAGATCATGACGAACTCGCTCACCACCCTCTCGTACTACGAACCTTCCACCCTCTATCCTGCCTCCCATGCGGTAAGGCTGCAGAATCCCCTGAGCTCCGACCTGGGGGTGATGCGTCAGACACTGTTGTTTGGGGGACTGGAAACCATTGTGCATAACACCAACAGGCAACGTCCCGATAACCGGTTTTTTGAGTACGGCAACGTATACCGGTTCAAAAACCCCGGGTCAGATGCAGGGGACCTTCAGAACTACCAGGAAGAGAGCAGGCTCGCCTTATGGATCATCGGGAACACCCATCCCCAGCACTGGATGATAAAGGCCGAACCAACCAATTTCTACCACCTGAAAACATATACTGAAATGGTTCTTGACCGGCTGGGAATTCAACCCGATAGCCTTGAGACGGAAGACCATTCAACAGAATATATCAGTGAAGGGCTGCGGTACAGTGCAGACGGACAGA
Source organism: Bacteroidales bacterium (assembly GCA_034678415.1). GTDB lineage: Bacteria > Bacteroidota > Bacteroidia > Bacteroidales > VadinHA17 > JAXDBV01. Next base: position 3,708 of record JAXDBV010000203.1, on the reverse strand, counting down.
TGGTGCTGGAGATGGGGGAACTTCATCCGCGGCTGCTGAAACACTTTGACATCAGGGAAAAGGTTTACTACTCGGAATTCCGGTGGTTCAGGGTGCTGGATTTACTGAAGAACCAGTCCATCCGTTACCATGAATTGCCCCGATTCCCCGAGGTAAGACGCGACCTTGCCCTCCTGCTCGACAAGGATATACCTTTCCGCAGGGTGAAAGAGCTGGCATGGCAAACTGAGAACATCTTGCTGAAAAATATTAGTCTCTTTGATGTATATGAAGGCGAACAGGTAGGTAAAAACAAGAAGTCGTACGCCATAAGTTTTGTATTGCAGGACATGGATAAAACGCTCACCGACAAGGAGATTGACGAGGTGATGAAACGGTTCATCGCCTGTTTTGAAAAGGAACTGGGAGCAAAAATCCGCTGATTGCGCGATGAAAAGGATTCTATTGCATCAGGGTGACATCACCAGGTTGAACGTGGAAGCGATTGTCAATGCGGCGAATACAACCCTGCTGGGAGGCGGGGGCGTTGACGGGGCCATCCATCGTGCTGCCGGGCCTGAACTCCTGCGTGAATGTGCGGCGCTGGGGGGATGTGAAACGGGAAAGGCAAAGATCACCCGCGGCTACCGCTTGCCCGCAGCTTATGTTATTCATACTCCCGGGCCGGTGTGGCGTGGCGGTCAGCATGACGAGGAAGGACTACTGGCCGGCTGTTACCGAAACAGCCTTGAACTGGCATATTCAAATGGCATTCGAGAAGTAGCTTTCCCCAGTATCAGCACAGGAATTTACGGTTTCCCGAAAGACAAAGCGGCACAGATCGCCGTCAGAGAAACAGCCACGTTCCTGTCCGGGCATCCTTCCTTCAAACGCATTGTGTTTTGCGTCTTTGACAAAGAAAATTATAGCATATATTCTGACCTACTGAGAACCCGTGTACCAAATGACTGAACGGACAACAGCGCGCCGGAACCGGTATTGACAACATATATATATTTTCATTATATTTCATCCCTATTCGGTCATTGTCAAAAAAAAACAGTCTGTGGCTATAATCGTCAAGCAAGTCAGCACACGGGGGGAAAGATACAGTTTCATTCATTTGCCCGCCCGGATCAACAGGGATTACAGGAACTGGGTACCGCCGATTTATTCTGATGAATGGACATTTTATCATCCCGTCAGGAACAAGGCGGCAGAAGGGTGTGAAACCGTTTTGTTCCTTGCCTGCAAAGGCCGTAAACCAGTAGGACGTATCATGGGGATCATTCATCACCGGTACAACGAGTTGCACAACGAGAAGAACGGCAGGTTTTTCGGTTTTGAATGTTACAATGACCAGGAAATTGCACACGCCCTCATTTCAAGGGTTGAGCGATGGGCTGCCGAGCGCGGTATGACAGGCATGGTGGGCCCTCTGGGCTTCTCCGACAAGGATCCACAGGGCTTCCAGATAGAAGGATTCGGGCACCCTCCCATCTATGCCACCGCATGCCAGCAGCCGTACATGATCGACCTTCTCACCGGCGAGGGGTACACCAAGATGGTTGATCTGAATGATTATATCATCGATGTGCCGCAGGAGATCCCCGAAATCTACCAGCGTGTAAGCCGGTGGACCAGCAATAAGTTCAAATACAGGCTGGTGGAATTCAAACGGCGAAAGGAGATCAGGCCATATATCATTTCCGTGTTCCAGCTGATGAATGAAGCGTACCAGCACATACTGGGATTTGTGCCTCTGGATGACCTGGAGATGAAGCAACTGGCTGACCGTTACCTGCCCGTCCTTAACCCGGAATACATCAAGCTGGTTTTCGTGGATGATGATCTGGTAGGATTCATTATTGCCATGCCGGAGATGGCTCCCGGCATCCGCAGGGCCAACGGCCACCTGTTCCCCTTTGGTTTCCTGAAAATCCTTAACGAGATGAAGAGAACCCACCGTCTCACACTCCTCCTGGGAGCCATCAAAAAGCCGTACCGGGGAAACGGGGTGGACGTGCTCATGGGCATGAGGATGCTGGAAACGTGCAAGAAGAATGGCATCACCCAGGTGGAAAGCCACCTCATACTGGAGAATAACCTGTCAATGAACGGCGAGCTGACAAAACTCGGCGCCCAATTGCATAAACGGTTTCGTATCTATACCAAGAGCCTGGAAAGGATCATCACATCCTGAACCGGCGGGGTCAGAACCTGTAGCTGAAACCAACGCTCAGTATTTCCTTGAACTGAATCCGTTTTCCCGTTGTCTTGATGGTTTCACCGTTCACCACTCTCGTGACAGGCACATCCACATCATGGTCATAAATAAGATGGGTTGAGATGTTCGCCTCTGTGTAAAAATTGATCTTCAGGCGCAGCAGGCTTTCCCAGTTTACATCGATACGTTCAGGGTGATTGGTATAGCTGGTGAAGAGATCGAACTTGTTCTCCCACGAAACACCTTCCATCACTGTCTGGGTAAACCTTGTTTTCATGTACCCCCCCATTTCCCGCTTTACTCTTTTTCCGGAATCAAGGCCATACCTTGTCGGATCGACATGTTCCAGGTCACCCACAATGGTTGTTTTTGATGTCAGGGGTGACAGAAGGAGGGAGAAGTTGCGGTTGGGTTTAAAGTCCATTCCCAGCGCAAAGACCAGGTAAGCAGGTGCCAGGAAATTGGAGACGATAACCGAGTCATTGGGATAGTTATATCCGCGGAAGAACTGGCTTTTCAGGTTCCCCAGTATACTCAGGTACCACTGGTTGATCAGCCGATGTCCCAGGCTGGAGTTTATTTCAAACAGGTCCTCGTTCTTGCGGATAGGATCGGCACCATTCTTCATCACACCCAGCTTGATCTGGGCATTGTTTTCCCACTTTGTATTTCCCTTTGCGTAATTGCCATTATAGCTGACGGTGGTCAGCGCGTTGGATGAGCTCTGTCCTCCTTTGGCCCAGTGTGAGAGGTATCCCTGGGCAAACTGGATGGAACCGAGGCCCCAGAAGGTCCAGACCGGTTTATCCACCACCACCTTCTGCATCTTCCTTAGCTTCTCATCAATGGTTCTTTCAAACTCCACGGCATCAATCGTTTCTCTTTCGCTGAGTTTGCGGATATACACGCCGTCATCGAGAAAGATACGGAAACTGTTCCTGCCCACATTCTCGATCCAGATGATAACAGAATCGCGGCCTGTATTCCATATCCAGAACCGTGTAAAATGTCTTCCGCCCTCTCTCATCCACACCTGTATGGAATCGTTGCTCAGGTTGTGCAGCCACACATGGGAGGAATCCCTGGCCATGTGATCGAGGAGTATTTTTATGGAGCGGTGAAGGGTATCAACCACCTCCAGCCGGACGGAATCGACCACGATCACTGTATCCGGCACTATCCTGTGTATGAGTGTGGTATCAAAAATATACCTTTTCCCCGGTGCAGTGACCGAAATCGAATCATATGTATCGTCCGGCGGCGGTAATGTCCTTGTCGTTAGCGAATCAGACGGTGGTAACAGAGTATCTGCATGCATACTGCCGGGCAGGATCGTCTGCACCGACCGGGTTATCATTTCCCTGGCCTGTACAAGTGTATCAGTCACCTGCCTCTGGCGGATCAACCGCTGCTCGTAGAGCGTTGAGTACCGATAGTCCCGCAGATAACGAACAGAAGAATCGACCGGTTCGTTCTCGATATAATGAATAATATTCTTCACC
>JAXDBV010000202.1:0-4062 GCA_034678415.1 Bacteroidales bacterium | reverse complement strand
GTGAGCCATGGTAAGAAATACAACATCGGGCTGGAGGCCGGTTCAAAGCCCGAGTTGCACGCCGTGATTGCCGTCAACACCGACAATAATTCGATCATCATCTGCAACGGTTACAAGGATGAAGCCTATGTGGAACTGGCGCTGCTGGCACAAAAGATGGGAAGGAATATTTTCCTGGTGGTTGAGAAGCTTAATGAGCTGCGGCTCATCGAGAAGATCGCCAAGCGGCACAAGATGAAGCCCAACCTGGGTATCCGCATAAAGCTGGCCAGCGCGGGAAGCGGCAAGTGGGAGGACTCGGGGGGTGATGCCAGCAAGTTCGGCCTCAACTCCAGCGAGCTGCTCGATGCCCTCGAGTTTCTTGAAACACATAAGATGAAGAGCAGCCTGCGCCTCATCCACTTTCATATTGGAAGCCAGGTCAACAACATACGCAAGATAAAGATCGCGTTGCAGGAAGCATCGCAGTTTTATGTACAGCTCCACATGAACGGTTTCCGGGTTGAGTTCGTGGATATCGGTGGCGGGCTCGGTGTGGATTATGACGGCACCCGTTCGTCGAGCAGCGAGAGCAGTGTAAATTACAGCCCACAGGAGTACGTGAACGATGCCGTCTCCACCATGGCCGATGCCAGCGATAAGAACCACCTGCCGCATCCCAACATCATCACCGAGTCAGGGCGGTCGCTCACAGCTCATCATTCGATCCTGGTGTTTGAAGTGCTCGAATCGACCACCCAGCCCACCTGGTCGGAAGAAGAAGCTATTGGACTGGGCGATCATGAACTGTTGCGCGAGCTCTATAACCTGTGGGACAATCTCAGCCAACCCCGTATCCTCGAATCGTGGCACGACGCCCAGCAGATACGCGAAGAAGCCCTCGACCGGTTCAGCCTGGGACTGCTGGACCTGAAAACCCGCGGACGTATCGAACGGCTGTTCTGGACCGTGACCGACCAGATCCATAAAATGGCACGCACCATGAGGCATGTGCCGGAAGAACTGCAACGCCTGCCCAAGCTGCTGTCGGATAAATATTTCTGTAATTTCTCCCTCTTCCAGTCACTCCCCGACTCATGGGCTATCGACCAGATATTCCCTATCATCCCACTGCAACGCCTCGGGGAAAAACCGGACCGTACCGCCACCATACAGGACATTACCTGCGATTCCGACGGGAAAATTGATAACTTCATCTCTACCGGCAAACTGTCATACTTCCTTCCTATCCATACCCTCACACCGGATGAATCATATTACATCGGTGTATTCATGGTTGGTGCATACCAGGAAATCCTCGGCGACCTCCACAACCTGTTCGGCGATACCAATGCCGTGCATGTGTCAGTGGATGAGAAGGATTATTACATCGACCAGGTGATCGACGGGGAAACGGTGTCTGAAGTACTGGATTATGTACAGTATAACGCGAAAAAGATGGTTCGTACCGTGGAAACATGGGTGACTTCGGCGGTGAAGGCAGGACATATCTCCAAAACCGAGGGCAAAGAGTTCCTCGCCAATTACCGTTCGGGACTGTACGGGTACACCTACCTGGAGTGAGCATCAGCCACCCTGTTCCCCCTGCGGGATATTATTTAAATACAGCACCCCTGCCATACGCCCAAATATCTTTCGGACCGGGTATCTTCAGGAAAACATGACCGGACAGGGAAACAGGCATCATACACATGCACAGGACGGAGAAATTAATGAATGAATTATTGAATTATATGAGAGATAATTCAATAATTCACAGATCACCAGAAAGGGGAGACGGATGAGGAGACCCCCCTTCTAAAAACCCCATGGATAATCATTCCTTTTCACACAGAACTCCCCCTGGGGGGATGACTCCAGGTCGACGCTGAAATGGAGCTTCTCCTGGTCCCCGCAATAGGGCTCAACAATTTTTACATAATATTTCCCTGCCTCCAGATCCATTATCTCCATGACGAGGTCGAACAGGCATTTGCAGTGACAGCCTGCAGCTTCTTCCATTTCCCTGATAATAATGGTATCACCGGCCATACCGACAGTACAGGATAATGTTTCAGGGCAACAGTTGAAACCGGCATTAATATGTCTCATCACCATCTTACTGCTGTCTGCGACATAACGGTAAGTAACAGCACTGATATCCCTCCCCGCCTCTGTGAGCGGTTGATATGATTTAAAGACTTTACAGCTGCTATGGCTGCTCACCTTTGCCCTGAGGCTCAATTCCTGGTTATCCTGTTCGCAGCCATAAAAAAAGCATTGTGACAGGATAAGCAAAAAAGTAAGGTTTCGGGTTTTCATGACATGTTATCTGGTGTTTTCTGTTGAATGTATTGTTCGGGCAGTTTTTTTCAATAATCAGGGCTCGTTCTGATTGACTATACACCCCACGGGTAACGGCTTCTTTTAACACAATATTCGCCTTCGGGCGTTGCGGATAGATGAATGCTGAAATGAAGCGGTTCCTGGTTGCCACAATAGGGTTCGACAATCTTGATGAAATAATCACCTGTTTCAATACCTGTAAGTACGATGTCAAGGTCGAACAGGCAGTTGCAATCGCACAGGGAACTTTCCTCCGATTCCCGGATGGTGATGATGCTATCCTGCCGGCTGACAGTGCATGAGAGGGTTCCCGGGCAACAGTTGAATCCTGCATTCATATGTTTCAACATCAGCGTGCTGCTGTCGGGAACAAACCGGTAGATAATGCAGCTCACGTCATTCCCGGCGTTACTGTCCGTTTGCTTAGCCTTGAATGATTTGCAGCTGCTGTGTTTTGCTATTTTCGCAGTAATACCCGGGTACTGATGCTCCCTTTCACATCCTGAAAGAATGATCACCAGTGCAAGGAATAGGAATGAAGAGGCGAGGATTTTCATGAATTTACCGGTATCAGTTGGAACGCGTTCTCCAGTTAAAGATGCATTTTATTTTCCGCAGGTTGCGTGGAGGCAGGGCTTTCAACAAATCATTGCTCCGCTCCGGATACCGTCTGACAAGTCCCGTTGACCTCCCTCTTTCTTACGTATAAATTTAATCAAATATTTCGCTCCAGCAAAGGTGCCCTTCCTGTCATATACCAAGAAGCATTATTCTCATCGCATAATAAATGAACACAAACAGTACCGTTGACAGGCAGGTTCATGGAAAGATGCATCCCTGAGCTATCACTTGAGCGGCAGGAGCAGATTATGCAGGTATCACTTCCCTTGCCGCCGTTACCTCACGGCTGTGGGGCACCGGTGCTAACAGCTGCCGGAATGTTTTTCCTGAAAATTCTCCCGATGAGTTGCAGGGCAGCCATCTCACCCCTTTCCCCGGAAATGAAGCACACTCTGCCCGGCTCAAACCCAGGATTATCAAGTATATCATATTAAGCAGTTACCAGGATATTTACTGATCCAGGAGGGATAATCATTAAAAACTTCTTGGAAATACGGGGGAATATCCTAGCGGTGGGTTGAAACCGAACACATGCTATGACAAATGCTATCTTATTGATTGTCTACCATTTCAATCCACAATGAACGTCCGGCCGCTATTCATTTTTAATAGAATGAAGGCCCATTGATCCTGAGTGATTCGCCTGGAGAAAAATATTGCATTATCATAATGTTTTTTTAGTATATCTTTGCAGCTGTTTTTTCTCAGGATGTGACAATCGTTGGTATCCCGGCGTTGTTTGCCGGACAGACTTCCCCGGTATATTCAGGCAGTTCTTCTCCCCATGCGCTGAAGGGGACGGTATTAACCGGGGCCATCAATCGACATGGGTATCGTCAGGGAGATGAAAAGCCTGTATTTCTACCTTTGAATTGACATTAAAGAATTATTATTTACTATGGTCAGATCATTAAAAGCCAGGATTCTTTTCGGATTCCTTTTGCTGATAGCCATGCTTCTGGTTGCGGAGGCAATGACCGTATACAAGTATGTAAATCTGAACATATCGGCACAGGATATGATCGGGAACAATTACAGGTCGATCGAAGCGTCACAACGGATGCTGGAGGTGGTGGATGAGGAGGAAACGGCTGTCCTGTCTTCCATAAACGGCAG
>JAXDBV010000201.1:0-2556 GCA_034678415.1 Bacteroidales bacterium | reverse complement strand
TTGCTTTATACGAATCATTGACTCTTTTCTCCGGAATGGTTATTGTGCTTTCCCTTTCAACGAGATCCTGCCAGAATCCCACGGTCCTGTCAAAATACACTTGAAAGTCGGCTTCCCTGATGGCTTTCATCTGATGATCCTCACCAACAGGAACCGGGAAATTGGGGATTTTATAGATTAACCGGCATGATTCGTTTGCGGCAAGTTTTCGTTCATACTTCGAGATTCCTGTCACACTTTCTTCATCGACTGAATAATCAGATGCCGTATATGGCCGATGGTATTTTTCCCAGGGTATGGAGAAGCACGATGTTGAATCGGGAAATATATATATCATTTGATCATCACGTATCAGCATGTTATGCTTCATCTCAAATCGGGTATTCGTTTGAATTGAATCCATGGGAGGTTTGAACCTGTGGTCTTCACCTGTATACCGGAAGCCGGCAGCAAAGCTAACCGTGGTGGTGTCAGGTGTGGTATTTTTCATTGTAATCCTGACAAATTGTATGGTGTTCAAAGAATCTGCTCCCTCCACAACCGCTCCAAACATTTCAATATAATACGCAATCCCATCTTCAATCCAGTCGTCCTCAACAATGGGGATCCAACCGTTGTGATATCGTTTCTGCCGGGCCATCAAAGGGAGCGACCGGTCACTGTAAAAAAAGCATACTTCGGCATCACGGGTATAGATGGCTCCGTCAAAGGTGATCTGCACCGGCCGTGGCATAAAAGGTACGCCGATGACGGTTGTGGATTTCGGAGAATAGCACCATTCCTTGTCAGGGTTGTTTACTTCTTCCAGGTTAAGCATGATATATGCATATTTGCCATCAACCGCAGCACCCTGTTCTGTACTTTTTATATATTCACCAGGCCTACAACAGGAACTGAAAATTATAATGCCTGAAAGAATACTCGTCACAATCGGTTTCATGAATAATTATTGAAGTTTTAGTGATTGAGTAACACACTGCCGTATTCATTCCACAACTCTTTCGCCAACATGATGGCATCTCCTGAAGGTTTGGCAGAAATACCTTCTTCCCGAAGGCTTACCCAGTTATCTTCCCAAAGCATGATATCTTTAATAAAGCTTTCAGAATTGAATGTATCACCGCCAGTCATTTCATCCTTCAGGCAGGAAAAGAATTTTTCCCATCGTGGCAGGTAATAGCCGCTATACATACCTGCCCAGTCTTTAAGGGCATATCCATACAGCACGCGACCACCCCATACTGTGATGATCGCTTTGGCATTCCACTCATATAGTTTTTCTTCGTCGGCATTGGTGGCACGTTCCCTGCTTTCACCAATCCATTTACCCAATAAGAACTCCTCCCTCGTAGCCAGGATGGCCTCTATTTTCTTTGAGAGGCTGATAAACCGGGCTACTGATTCATCAAATTCTTCCATATTCTTTTCCTTATAGTATGCAGTTATTTCAAATAACAGGTGCCCTGCATACTGTCCGAAGACCTCCCTGAAAAGGTTGACAATATCAAACCGGTAAGCATCAATGTTTTTTAGCTCATCCGCAGCATTTAAAAGGGAGCCGGCTGCCTGCACCGATGCTTCAGATGGCCAGGTATCTTCTTCAATAAGTGATGGCCTTCCATTGATAGGATTCTCTTCAAACAGTCTGAGTTTTGTATAGTAATGGCTAAAGATATTGGTCCATGCGTTGATGATATCCTGGTTGACAAATCCATATCTCGACCGGAGGAATCCTTCCTTCCACACCTCAAGATCGGGTAGTTGTGTTTCCCAGACCATATCGGTAAGATATTCATACATAACAGGATTGTAATCCAGCCCTTCCATCATCAGTCCAAGGCCCCTTAAGTTTCCTTTCCCCTGGCTTGACAGCGCCTTTTCCAGGTTTTCCGTTGTCTGTGTCAATCCGCCATGCATACTGACCCTGTCACCAAAATTCGAGATGATTGACCAGATCCATGGCTTACCATACCACCCGTCATGCTTATACCAACCGGTATACTTCCAGTACTCCCCCGTCAGATCAAGCGCTATTAAGCGTTCATCAGGAACGCCGTCAAAATATGCCTTGGTACGGGTTGTATCCCAGAATCCCCTGGCGGATTTAAATGGCCAGGTTTGAAGCACCCATATACCCTGCGGGTCGGACTCTACCAAAGTTGAATAGATCTTTTCACTCATATGTTTTAAAAAGAGAGTATCCCCGTTCGCCGGATGCATCTCTATGAACTGATCAATGGCGTACAAATGATCAGTCCCGTATTCCTTCGTCAGCTCAGCAATAAAATCTTTCCCTAAAGAAGTAAAGACAGGTTCTTCAAAATCCAGGAGGTATGTTTGAGGGAAGTCAGCCCAATCAAGATTTAAGAATTTCAGGTCAGGATTCTTTGTTATGAATGAAGAAGGGACATGACCCGTGAATCCCTGAAGCACGGGGGTCATACCCAGCCGTCGTTCCCGTTTAAGGATTTTTTTCTGCAAGATGCGCTCATTTTCCATCCATGACTGTGGCAACGGGCCGCCAAACCCATCGATGCAACCCATTCGTCCAAACGC
>JAXDBV010000200.1:0-2515 GCA_034678415.1 Bacteroidales bacterium | reverse complement strand
TTAACCTCCTGGTGAATGTAAATCTGTTTTCTTGGCTCGATGAACCAATATTTACACAATTAAGAGCAAGTCCGATGTCAGATCAACTACTATTGTTTAATATGTAGGGGGTTCTTTCTGAAAAAGCCTGTTTTGAAAGCCAAATTACTGATCTCTAATAGCAATACTGTCCAAGAAAAATTATCTTGGACAGCAGTGAATTAATCACATAATAAAATGGGTTATTCCCGTATGTATAAAAAACTTTGCCGGGGCGCAGCCGTGGAATTATTATTTGATTATATTTCGGCATTATGCATACGTCTGAATAAAGGACATAGAATTATATATCCCTTACCGGAGGAATAAAAATGAATAAAGAGATTACCCTTTCCGAGCTTGACGTAAACCGTTTCATTGATGAAAAAGTCAGGGAGATAAAGGATATTGTGGGAAACGGCGTCGCCATCAATGCCCTTTCTGGGGGTGTTGATTCATCGACGGTAACCATGCTGGGGCATCGGGCTCTTGGAGAGCGGTTGCGAACCGTGTTTATTGAAAACGGATTAATGCGTGCTGGCGAAGCGCAGCAGGTGGCGGATATTTTCAGGAAACTGGGGATCAGGGTTGAGATCATCGATGCAAAAGAAGAATTCCTCAGGGAGCTGAAAGGCATCACCGATCCGGAAGAGAAAAGGGAAGCGATCACACAGGCCTTTTACCGCAAGGTGTTTGGCAGGATAGTGAAGGAAAGCAAGGCCCGTTTCCTCCTTCAGGGTACCATTCTCACCGATGTGGATGAGACAGTGGCAGGGATAAAGAGACAACATAACGTATTTGAGCAGTTGGGTATCGATCCCCGGGAAGTATTTGGCTACAGGATTATTGAGCCCCTCGTGCAGTTGCGGAAGGATGGCGTGCGGAAGGTTGGGGAAGCGTTGGGCCTGCCTCCCGGCATGTTTACGCGCATTCCTTTTCCCGGGCCCGCCCTGGCTGCACGTATTATTGGCGAAGTGACACAGCATAAGCTGGATATTGTACGGAAAGCTACTGAAGTGGTGGAACAGCGCCTGAAAGATGTCAGGGCTTTCCAGTATATGGCTATCCTGCACGAAGACAGGGTAACGGGTATCAGGGAAGGGAAGAGGGCATTTGGAATGCAGATAGAGGTACGTTGCTGGGACAGCAGCGATGCCCGGCAGGCCACCCCCACACGATTGCCGTTCGAGTTGCTGGAACAAATCGCCAATGAAATTGTCGCGGAATGTAAGGAGGTGGTTAGCGTAACGTACAATATTACTTCCAAGCCGCCTTCCACCATCGAGGCGGTTTAATCGGATCCGCCATCGGTCAGTGGATTCATTGACCCGGACGTCTTCATGCTTGTACAGTCAAAAATGATATGTGAGGATGATGGAGTAATCCCATTACCGGTAAAGTATGGGAATAAGCTATGAGGGTTTGCCGTTCCTCCATGTATATTTACGGTCTTCGTCCGTTGAAGCCGGGAGGGGGATAGTGGAGCATAGGGGAATCGAACCCCTGACCTCGTGACTGCCAGTCACGCGCTCTAGCCAACTGAGCTAATACCCCGTGTTTTAGAGCGTCAAAGTTAAGAAAAAAACCATTGTATCATGCCCGGGTGTGTCGTTTTTTTGTACTTTCGTCACCGGAATACAAGTTATTGTTTCATATAAAATTAAGAATTATGAACAGGCTTATCTTCCTTTTTACGGTTGTGATAATATTCACCGCCTGCGCTTCATCCAAAAAGCAACTACAAAAGGGGAATTACGATCTGGCCATCCAGCGATCGGTAAAACAGCTTATGAGAAATCCTGGTAATGAGAAGGATATTTTAACCCTTGACCGCTCATACCAGATTGCCAATGAACAGGACCTGGAAAGGATACGGTTACTGAAGATGGAGGGTAATCCTCATAACTGGGATGAGATACTGAATCGCTACGCTTCGCTGAAGGACCGGCAGACACTGGTACGTACCGTGTTACCTCTTGAACTGAATGGCCGTACCATCAATTATGAATATGTTGATTATGATTCGGAGATAGTGGAAGCCAAAAGAAAAGCCTCTGAATACCTGTATGCTCATGGACAGAAACTGATGGAGAACAGAACAAAAGATTCGTACAGGGAGGCATTCTACGAATTTGCCAGGGTAAAGCAATATATGGGAGATTATCTGGATGTGGACCGGCTGATGGAAGAATCGCACGAAATGGGTATGAGCCGTGTGCTGATCATCTTGCAGAACCGTACCCAGCTTAAACTACCAGAAGAATATGAACAGGAACTGTTGGCTATCAGCCCTGCCGACCTGAATACCGAATGGGTGGAATACCACACCCGTCATCTGAATGAAGAAATGGCTTATGATTACCATGTCTATGTGAATATGAATATCATTTCGGTCTCACCTGATAATGTGAAGGAAACCGACAGGGTTGTGACAAAGAAGGTGGAGGACGGGTTTGAATATGTATTGGATGCCAGGGGCAATGTCATGAAGGATACG